>WHTA01000098.1 GCA_009379825.1 Streptosporangiales bacterium | reverse complement strand
GTCCTTCTTCTGGTAGGTCTTGCTCACAGCGGTCCCCTTCCTTCTTCGGTGTACTTGGCGGTTCACCAGAGGACCTACCACTCGGCAGGCCTCAGGCGGGGGACCGCCACCTTCAAGTTCTACGACCGCCGGGACAACCCCCGGAATTTGACTCGCTGGCCATCCTGCGAAACGGTGGAGTAACTGAGGCGGGTCGTTTTCGGGCACCCTCCATTCGATACATGTCGACCCGCCGAGCGGGCCGTGGCGAGCAGTGGCCACGTGCCGGCCACATCTGGATATCTCGTCTGCCCGACAACCCTGAGGAGTCTGCCGTGTTGGCACTCACTGATAATGCCGTGTCCGTCATCCGCCAGCTGGCGTCGACGACGGAGACCCCAGAAACCACAGGCGTACGCATCGCGACCAGCGACGAGGAGACGCTTTCGCTGGCCCTCGCACCGGAGGCCACCGACGGCGACCAGGTCGTCGAGAACCAGGGCGCGCGCGTCTACCTGGCCGGCGACGCGGCAACGCTGCTCAACGACCGCACCCTGGACGCGGCGGTCGAGGAGGACGGCAGCGTGCAGTTCTTCGTAGCGCCGGACGCGCCGGAGACACCGCAGGAGGGCTGAGCCCGACCCCGCGGAGCGCGCCGAGGTGCGCCCGCGGCGGGGCGACGTGCGGTCCACCGTGCCACCTGCCAGGATCGTCAGGTGGCACGGTTCCCCTACCTCGAGCACGACGGCCTGCTGGCGTTCGCGCACCGCGGCGGTGCGTTCGAGGGGCTGGAGAACTCGATGGCGGCGTTCGAGCACGCCGTCTCGCTCGGCTACCGGTACCTGGAGACCGACGCACACCTGACCGCAGACGGTGTGCTCGTCGCGTTCCACGACGCCACCCTCGACCGGGTCACGGACCACACCGGCGCGGTCGCGACCCTGCCGTGGCGGTCGCTCGCGCAGGCCCGCATTGGCGGCAGTGAGCCGATCCCCCGGCTGGAGGAGCTGCTCACGGCGTGGCCGGACGTGCGGGTCAACATCGACGTCAAGGCCGACAACGCCGTGCAGCCGCTGGTCGACCTGGTGCGGCGGCTGGACTGCTACGACCGCATCTGCGTGGCGTCGTTCTCCGACGCCCGGCTGCGGCGCATCCGCCGCGCACTCGGCCCGCGGCTGTGCACATCCACCGGGCGAGCCGAGACGGCGCGACTGCGCCTCGCCTGCTCCGGCCGTGTGCTCGCCGGCACGGCACCGCGCAACGTCGGGTGTGCGCAGGTGCCCGCCCAGTTCGGTGCGCTCACCGTCGTCACCCCCGCGTTCGTCGAGCTGCTGCACGCCATGGGCGCGCAGGTCCACGTCTGGACGGTCAACACGCGCACGGAGATGGAGCGCCTGATCGACCTCGGCGTCGACGGCATCATCACCGACGAGACCGAGACGCTACGCGCGGTCCTCGCCGAGCGCGGGCTGTGGGCGCCCCGGGCGGACACGACGTGAAAGCGGCCGAGGAGTACGCCGCGACGGTCCCCGCGAAGCAGCGCCGTCGTCAGCAACGCGGCTGGTACTTCTACGACTGGGCGAACTCGGTCTTCCCGACGACCGTACTCACGGTGTTCCTCGGCCCGTACCTGACCAGTGTCACGCGGACCGCGGCCGGTGCGGACGGCCTGGTGCACCCGCTCGGCATCCCGGTCACCGCGGGCTCGTTCTTCCCCTACGTCGTCTCGGCGGCGACGGTGATCCAGGTGCTCGTGCTGCCGATCACCGGCACGATCGCCGACCGGTCCGCACACAAGCGGGAGCTGCTCGCGGCGCTCGCCTACGCCGGCGCGCTGTGCACCGCGCTGATGTTCTTCCTCGCCGGCGACCGCTACCTGCTCGGCGGCATCCTGTTCCTGCTCGGCAACACCGCGCTCGGCGCATCCGTCGTCGTCTACAACTCGTTCCTCAACGACATCGCCACCGTGGACGAGCGCGACCGGGTCTCGTCGCGCGGCTGGGCGTTCGGCTATCTCGGCGGTGCCCTGCTGCTCGGCCTGAACCTCGCGCTGTTCCTCGGCCACGACCGGCTCGGCATCGGCGAGGGCGACGCCGTACGTATCTGCCTGCTCTCCGCGGGCATCTGGTGGGCCGCGTTCACCGTGATCCCGCTCCGGACGCTGCGCAACCGGCGGCCGGTGCACGTCGAACGGGGCCGACCACTCAGCGCCGGCTTCCGGCAGCTCGGCCGCACCATCGCGAGCCTGCGCCACCAACCGCGCACGCTGCTGTTCCTCGCCGCGTTCCTGCTCTACAACGACGGCATCCAGACGGTGATCTCGCTGGCGAGCGTCTACGGCTCGGAGGAGCTGGAGCTCGGGCAGAGCGTGCTGATCTCCACCATCCTGCTGGTGCAGTTCATGGCGTTCGTCGGCGCGCTGTTGCTCGGCAAGCTCGCGCAGCTGTTCGGCACCAAGCGAGTGGTGCTCGCCAGCCTGGTGCTGTGGACGGCTGTCGTGGTCGTCGCGTACTTCCTCGAGACCGGCGCGGCCACCCAGTTCTACCTGCTCGGCGCGGCGATCGCCATCGTCCTCGGCGGCAGCCAGGCGCTGTCGCGGTCGTTGTTCTCGCTGCTGATCCCGCGCGGCCGGGAGGCGGAGTTCTTCGGCTTCTACGAGATCAGCGACAAGGGCACCAGCTGGATCGGCCCGCTGGTCTTCGGTCTCGCCCTGCAGGTCACCGGTTCTTACCGGTCCGCGATCGTCTCGCTCGTGGTCTTCTTCGTGGTCGGCTTCGTGCTGCTCGCCGCGACCAACCTGCCGCGCGCGGTACGTGAGGCCGGCAACCCGGTGCCGGACAAGATATAGCCTCGTCCCCATGCAACGAGACGTACTCGTCGAGCGGCTGCGCGGGCTTGGCACCACCATCTTCACGGAGATGTCCAAGCTCGCCGCGCAGACCGACTCGATCAACCTCGGCCAGGGCTTCCCCGACACCGACGGACCCGACCCGGTGCTGACCAGGGCGGCCGCCGCGATCACCGACCACGAGGCGAACCAGTACGCGCCCGGCGCCGGCTTCCCCGCGCTGCGCGCAGCGGTCGCCGAGCACCGCAACCGGTTCTACGGTCTCGACTACGACCCGGACGGCGAGATCCTGGTCACCGCGGGCGCGACCGAGGCCATCGCGGCGGCGCTGCTCGCGCTCGTCGAACCGGGCAGCGACGTGGTCGCCCTGGAGCCGTACTACGACTCGTACGTCGCGGGTATCGCGCTGGCCGGCGGCAACCGCGTGCCGGTGACCCTGCGGCCCCCCGACTTCGCGCTGGACCACGACGCGCTGCGCGCCGCGATCACCCCGCAGACGCGGGTGCTGCTGTTGAACAGCCCGCACAACCCCACCGGCGCGGTGCTGTCGCGCGCCGACCTCACGGCGATCGCCGACGTCGCGCAGGAGCACGACCTGCTGGTCGTCACCGACGAGGTCTACGAGCACCTCGTCTACGACGGCGAGCACATCCCGATCGCCTCGCTGCCCGGCATGCGCGAGCGCACCGTCTCCGTGTCGTCCGGCGGCAAGACGTTCGCCGTCACCGGCTGGAAGGTCGGCTGGGTGTGCGCGCCCGCCGACCTGGTGCGCGCGGTCGCCACCGCGAAGCAGTTCCTCACCTTCACCGCGAGCGGCCCGTTCCAGCTCGCCGTCGCCGAGGCCCTGCGCCAGCCGGACGAGTACTACGCCGAGCTCAACGACGGCATGTGGATGCGGCGCGACCTGCTGTGCGACGGGCTCGCCGACGTCGGCTTCGAGGTGTACCGCCCCGCGGGCACGTACTTCGTCACCACCGACGTGCGGCCGCTCGGCTTCGCCGACGGCCTCGACCTCTGCCGGGAGATGCCCAAACGCTGCGGCGTGGTCGCCGTACCCCACCAGGTCTTCTACGACGATCACGATGCCGGCCGGCACCTGGTACGTTGGGCGTTCGCGAAACGACCCGACGTCCTGCGGGAAGCAGTGCGCCGGCTGCAAGGACTACGAGCCGGTTCCATATAGAGGGAATCCTGTTGGCCGTTCGCTCGTTGTACACAGTGACACCGGCGGCGGGAGGAGACGCAAATGGCGGAGCGTTCCCTTCGGGGCACTCGCCTTGGGGCGATGAGCTACGAGGACGACCGCGACACCGAGCTCGCGCCACGGCAGGAGATCGCGTTCGACTGCTCGTCCGGGCACACCGTGGCCGTGACGTTCGCGGCCGAGGCGGAGATCCCTTCGACCTGGGAGTGCCGCACCTGCGGCGCGGTGGCGTACCGGCGCGACGGCGAGCGGGACGAGCCGAAGCGAGCCAAGCCACAACGCACCCACTGGGACATGCTGCTCGAGCGGCGGTCCATCGAGGAGCTGGAAGAGCTGCTCGAGGAGCGCCTGCAAGTGCTGCGGCGCGACCGCGGCGGCAAGCAGAGCGCGTAGGACGGCCTAGCCGCCGTCCTCGCCGGTCTCGTCGCGGGACACCACCTTGCCCTGCACCACGGGGCCAGGCTCCTGCGAGTACTGCCCGTCCGTCGACGGGCCGAACCCACCCATACCCGGCGGCACGGCGCGTTCCAGGTCGGCCAGCCGCCGCCCGAGCACCCCGAGGAACACCCGGGTGGCCAGCGGCCTGGTCACCGGCAGCGCGAGCAGCGCGCCGAGCACGTCCGTGACGAACCCCGGCAGCACCATCAGCAACCCGCCGGCAAGCACGACGCCGCCGTCCGCGAGCTTCCTGTCCAGCGCCTCGCCGCTCTGCATCGCGTCGCGCAGCGCCGCGAGGGTGCGCACACCCGCGCGCTTCATCAGCCAGCCGCCGAGCACGCTGGTGGCGATCAGCAGCAGCAGCGTCCACCAGCCGATCAGCTGGGCGACCTGTACGAGCACGGCGACCTCGAGCACGACGACACCCGCCGCACCCAACGCCAAGAGCAACCGCCGCATCCGTCCAGCCTACGCCGGACGGCCGGTCATCTGCGGCCGCCGCCGAACGGGTGCCGCAGGCCCCACAGCGTGACCCTGGTCAGCGCCTCGGCGACGACGTGGCCGCTCATCTTGCTCGTCCCCTCGGCACGTTCCACGAACTCGATCGGGACCTCCACGACCCGCGACCCGGCGCGCAGCGCCCGCAGCACGAGGTCGATCTGGAAGCAGTAGCCCTGCGAGGCGACCTCCGCGATGCCGATCTTGTCCAGCACCACGGACCGGTAGGCGCGGTACCCGGCGGTCGCGTCCCGCACGGGGATGCCCAACGCGAGCCGCGCGTAGACGTTCGCGCCGCGCGACAGCAGCTCCCGGCGCAGCGGCCAGTTCCGCACCACGCCGCCCGGCACCCAGCGCGAGCCGATCACGACGTCCGCGTCGTCGAGCGCCGTCAGCAGCCGACGCAGCTGCTCGGGCTGGTGCGAGCCGTCCGCGTCCATCGCCACGAGCACGTCGTACCCGCGTTCGAGGCCCCACTCGAACCCCGCGACGTACGCGCGCCCGAGGCCGTCCTTGCTGTTTCGGTGCAACACGTGCACCTGTCGGTCGTCGCCGGCGAGCCGGTCCGCGATCTCGCCGGTGCCGTCCGGGCTGGCGTCGTCGACGACCAGCACGTCCGCCTCCGGCGCCGAGGTGCGCAGCCGCTGCACGACACCCGACAGCGTCGCCCGCTCGTTGTAGGTCGGTGTGACGACCAGCACCCGATCGTGCCCGGTCCGATCCCCCGAGGTCACGTGCCCTGCACCCTCCTCCTGCGTAGGTAGACAGCTGCGCCGACCGCACCGAGGCCGACGAGGACGAACAACCGCTCCGGCCACGGCCCCAGCCGCTGCGCGAGCGTCTGCTCGGTCACCACCGGCAGCCGCTCCACGAGCACGGCGCGGGTGAACTGACCGGTCTTCGCGCGCACCTCGCCGTCCGGCTCGATGACACCGCTGATCCCACTGGTGGCGGCGACGGCCACCGGCCGGCCGTACTCCACCGCCCGCAGGCGCGACACGGCGAACTGCTGCTCGAGCTGCAGCGTGCCGCCATACGTCGCGTTGTTGGTCTGGACGGTCAGCAGCCCGGCGCCTGCCATCGACTTCTGCACCGCGTCGTCGAACGCGACGTCGAAGCACATCACGTCGCCGACCTGGTAGCCGCCGATGGACACCGGCTTGGGGCTCGTGCCCGGCCGCATGTCCCTGGGGATCTGGTCCAGCCGGCCGACCAGCTTCGTCATGATCGGCCGGAACGGCACGTACTCGCCGAACGGCACCAGGTGCTGCTTCACGTACCGATCGCCCGGCCCCTCCTCGGGGTCCCAGACGATGCCGGTGTTCTCCAGGTCCTTGCCGTCGTCGGTCTCCACCAGGGTGCCGACGAGTACCGGCGCGCCGACGTCGGCGACGGCGTCCTCGATGATCTTCCTCGCGCCTGGGTCAGCGAACGGGTTGACGTCGCTGGCGTTCTCCGGCCAGACGACGAAGTCCGGCCGCGGCACCTTGCCGGCGTCGATGTCGTCGGCGAGCTCGTGCGTGGCGGCCGCGTGGTTGCGCAGCACCGCCTCCCGCTGGCCGAGGAAGTTCAGGCCGACGCGCGGCACGTTGCCCTGGATCACGGCGACGGTCATGCTCTTGCCGGTCGCGGCCGGCTGCGGCACGACCAGGCCGACGAGCGTCACCGCTACCGCACCCGCGGCCGCGACCATGCCCGGCCGGACGCTGCCCGACAGGAAGTACCGCACCGACCAGACGACGAGGCCACCGGTCAGCGCCACCGCGAACGTCACGGTGACGGCGCCACCCACGGCCGCCAGCTGGGTGTACGGGGAGTCGGCCGCGGCGAACGCCAGCCGCCCCCAGCTGAACCCGCCGAGCGGGAACCTGCCACGTACGAACTCCTGCCCGACCCACAGGCAGGCCGTCCAGGCCGGCCAGTACGGCAGCCGCACGGCGACGGCGAGCAGCGCGCCCATGCCGGCGAGGTAGAGCGCCTCGATCAGACTCAGCACCGCCCAGGCGTCGTAGCCGACCACCCGGACCCAGAACAGCAGCACCGGGAAGAACGCCACCCCGTAGAGCAGGCCGAGCAGCGCACCCACCCGCGGGCGCTGGCCGTAGACGGCGAACGTCAACGCGGCGACGCCCAGCGGCGCGGTCGGCCACCAGTACGTCGGCGGGAACGCGAGGAGCGTCAACAACCCGCCTGCGACGGCCAGTGCGGCGGCGACCGGCAGCGGGAGCCTGCCGCGTGTCCCGGCGACCGGGGCCTCGGCGACCTCGTCGGTCGGTTCGGCCACTGCCTGGCTCATGACGCGTCACTTCGGTGGCGGGAACGAACGGGCATCGGTCAAACGTACCCGGATCAAAGATGCCATGGACAGCGCCCTTCGGCGCCGCTTCGGTATCCGTTCGGCGGTGCCGCCGCACCCGTCGGCCGGTGCGGGCGTGAGAAAGGCCCGCGCGAGCCCTTCGGACCGACCGCCTGCCGACCGGCTGCCGACCGACGACCGTTGTCTACTGGGTGCGCGGGCCCTTCTTGGTCGCCACCCCCCGGACGTCGAAGACCGCACTTCCAGCGCGCCGTGCACCTGGTGCTCGGCGTCGACACCCCCTCCGATTCGCATCGCGCCACTGCGCAGGCGCTCGCTGAGATCAGGGTCTTCGAGTTGAGATGTCCGCGGTGGACTGGGTGACGTTAGCTCTCCCACCCGTGCCGCTGTCAACTCCGCCATGACCTGGGAAAACACGCAAAGCAGCAGGTCAGTGAGTGATATCCGCGACCGTTCCTGGCGCAGCTTTGTCGAAGAATTGACCGTTCGCCCGGCGTGGCGGACTTGACGTCGACCTCACACGGCGGGCGAACGCCCCTCGTACGGCGTGGACAGCACGACGGTCGTGCGGGTGGTGACGTTCGCCGCGCTCCTGATCCGCGCGAGCAGCCCTTCGAGCGCGACCGGCGACTCCACCCGCACCTTGAGGATGTACGACTCCTCGCCCGCGACGCTGTGGCACGCCTCGATCTCCGGCAGCCCGGCGAGCCGTTCGGCGGTGTCGTCGGGAGCGGCCGGGTCGATCGGACGTACGGAGATGAACGCGGTCAGCGGCAGGCCGATCTGCTCCCAGTCCACCACCACCGTGTAGCCGGTGATGACGCCGCGCTCCTCCAGCCGGCGCACCCGCTGGTGCACGGCGGAAACGGACAACCCGGTGCGGCGGGCGAGCTCGGTGTAGCTCGTGCGGCCGTCCGCTGCGAGCAGCTGGACGATCTGGCGATCCACGTCTTCCACACCGCGGAGGGTAGCTCACCCGGCCGTGGGAGGATGCGTGCAACGAGCAGATCAGGTAAGGGGGTCCGATGGCCGAGCACGACGTCGCCGAGCTCCGCGAGCGGCTCGACACGCACCGCGCCGAGATCGACGAGCAGGCCAAGGCCGGCTACCTCGCCGAGCAGGCGGAGCAGCTGTTCACCGCGCTGTCGACGGCGCTGGGGCGCTGGGACGACCTCGACGACACCAAGCGCGCCACGTTGGCCGACGCCGTGCTCTACGTCGTCGACGTGGAGGACGCCGAGCACGACGCGGACAGCCCGCTCGGCCTGCAGGACGACGCCGCCATCGTCCGTAGCGCCCTGCGGCAGGTCGCGCCCGACATCCAGGTCTGACTGCCCCCGCGGGTCACGGCTCCCCAAGGACCAACAGGTCGCTGCGGGCCACGCTCGGCCGCGGGTCCACCTCGGCGGCCGCGGCCCCGCCGAAGGTCGAGCACCTTGTCCAGGTCGCAGCTGCGGTCGGGCAGCGAGATCCGGTCGGCCGGAGCGCGGGTCAGGATTCCTTGACCAAGCGGCGGGAGATCACCAGCCGCTGGATCTGGCTGGTGCCTTCCACGATCTGCAGCACCTTCGCCTCGCGCATGTAGCGCTCGACCGGGAAGTCCTGTACGTAGCCGTACCCGCCGAGCACCTGCACCGCGTCGGTGGTTACCCGCATCGCGCTGTCGGACGCCACCAGCTTCGCCATCGCCGCCTCCCGGGTGTACGACATGCCGGCGTCCTTGCGCCTGGCCGCGTGCAGGTAGAGCGCACGCGCCGCCTCGACCGCGGCGGCCATGTCGGCGAGCATGAAGCCGACGCCCTGGAAGTCGACGATCGGCTGGCCGAACTGGCGGCGTTCCTTCGCGTACGCGAGCGCGGTGTCCAGCGCCGCCTGCGCGAGACCGACGGAACAGGCGGCGATGCCCAGCCGCCCCGCGTCCAGCGCGGAGAGCGCGATGGTGAAGCCCTGCCCCTCGGCGCCGATCAACCGGTCCGCAGGCACCCGCACGTCGTCCAGCAGCACCTGCGCGGTCAGCGACGCACCCATGCCCATCTTGCGCTCAGGCGCGCCGCCGGACAGCCCGGCCGCGTCACCCGGCACGACGAGACAGGAGATGCCGTGGCTGCCGGTGTCGCTGGTACGCGCCATCAGCGAGTACCAGTCCGCCAGGCCGCTGTGCGTGATCCACGCCTTCGTGCCGTTCAGTACGTACTCGCCACCGTCGAGAGTCGCCCGCGTCCGCAGCGCGGCCGCGTCCGAGCCCGATTCCGGCTCGGACAGGCAGTAAGCGCCGAGCAGGTCACCGGCGAGCATCTCCGGCAGCCAGCGCGCACGCTGCTCGGACGAGCCGTACTCGGCGACCGGGTAGCACGCCAGCGTGTGCACGCTCACGCTGATACCGACGGTCAGCCATGACCTGGCCAGCTCCTCCAACACCTGCAGGTAGACCTCGTACGGCTGCCCGCCCCCGCCGTGCTCCTCGGGGTACGGCAGGCCGAGCAGACCGAGGCCACCCAGCGTTCGCAGCAGGTCCCGCGGGAACCGGTGAGCGGCCTCGTCGGGCTCCACACGCGGCCGGATCTCCCGGTCGGCGACCTCGTGCACCAGCTCGAGCAGGGCCGCCGCCTCCGGCGTCGGCAACAGACGTTCTACGTTCATCGCGTTACTCCGGGAGAAGTACCAGGTCCCTGCCGACCTCGTTGAGCCGCTCGCCACCGTCCTCGGTGACGACGACGATGTCCTCGATCCTGGCGCCGTGCTTGCCCGGCAGGTAGATGCCGGGCTCCACGGAGAAGACCATGCCGGGTTCGAGGGCAAGGTCGTTGCCCGCCACCAGGTACGGCAGCTCGTGCGTGTCGAGACCGATGCCGTGCCCGGTGCGGTGGATGAAGTAGTCGCCGTAACCGGCGTCGGCGATGATGTTGCGGGCGGCGGCGTCCACCGACTCCGCGGTCACCCCAGGACGTACCGCGGCACAGGCCGCCTCCTGGGCGTCGCGCAGCACCGCGTAGCACTCGCCGAACTCCGCCGGCGGGCGGCCCACCGCGTACGTCCTCGTGCAGTCGGAGCAGTACCCGGACGGCATGGTGCCGCCGATGTCCACGACGACCGCGTCGCCGTCCGCGATCACCCGGTCGGACACCTCGTGGTGCGGGCTCGCGCCGTTCGGTCCTGACCCGACGATGACGAAGTCGACCCGCTCGTGCCCCTCGGCGAGTATCGCCGCCTCGATGTCGGCGCCCACCGCCCGCTCGGTACGGCCGGCCACCAGCCACTCGCCCATGCGCGCGTGCACCCGGTCGATCGCCGCGCCCGCCTCTCGCAGGGCAGCGACCTCCTCGCCGGACTTGACGATCCGCATCGGGCCGAGCACCTCGCCGGCAAGCAGCTGCGTCACGTTCGGCATCGCCTCCTGCAGGCGCAGCACCTTCTCCGCCCACATGTGGTTGTCCACCGCGACGGTCTCGACCCGCGGGGACAGCAACGACGCCACGACGGCGTACGGGTCGTCGGTCTCGTCCCAGCCGATGATGTCCAACCCGGAGCCGCCCGCCGGCGACGCCTCCGCGGCCGGCTGCTCCAGCCGTGGCACCACCAGGCGTGGCTTGCCCTCGGCGGGCACGACCAGACAGGTGAGGCGCTCCAGCGGCACCGCGGCGTAGCCGGTGAGGTAGCGCAGGTCGGAGCTCGGCGACACGAGGAGGGCACCTATGCCGACTCGCGCCGTCGCCTCTCGCACCTGCTCGAGCCGTTGGTCAACGGGAAAGTAGGACGTCCGAGTACTCACACGTCACAATCTACAACCACCCGGTCGGCGTGACACCATGCTGCCATGACGGACTCAGCCGGCTCCCTGATGCTGCTCGACTCGGCCTCCATGTACTTCCGCGCCTTCTACGGGGTACCGGAGAAGATCACCGCGCCCGACGGCACGCCGGTCAACGCCGTCCGCGGCTTCCTCGACAACATCGCGTACCTGGTACGGACCCGCGGACCGGCGGGCCTGGTGGCGTGCATGGACGCCAGCTGGCGGCCGGAGTTCCGGGTGGCGCTGTTGCCGAGCTACAAGGCGCACCGTGCGAAGTGGAACGGCGATGAGGACGTGCCGGCCACCCTCCTCCCCCAGGTGCCGGTCATCGAGGAGTGCCTCGACGCACTCGGCATTCCACGCATCGGCGTCCACGGGTACGAGGCGGACGACGTCATCGGCACACTCGCCGCCCGCGCCACCACCTTGGTGGAGGTGGTCTCAGGCGACCGCGACCTGTTCCAGGTCGTCGACGACGACCGCCAGGTGCGGGTGCTCTACATCGGTCGCGGGGTGCTCAAGCTGCAGGTCGTCGACGACGAGTGGCTGCGGCAGAAGTACGACGTCAGCGGCGCCACGTACGCCGACTTCGCGTGCCTGCGCGGCGATCCGAGCGACGGCCTGCCCGGGGTCTCCGGCGTCGGGGAACGCACCGCCGCCGACCTGATCCGCAAGTACGGCGACCTCGCCGCCATGCTCGCCGCCGCCGACGCCGGGTCGCTGCCGAAGGGCACGGCGACCAAGCTCGCCGCCGCCCGCGACTACCTCGCGGTCGCACCGCAGGTCGTACAGGTCGCGACCGACGCCCCCGTACCCGATCACGACCCGGCACTTCCGGCCGAGCCCGCCGACCCGCAGCGGCTGGTGAAGCTCGGTGAGCGCTGGGGCCTGGACAGCCCGCTCAACCGGGTGCTGACCGCGTTGGGCCACCGGTAGCAGCGATGGGCGTGCCCGCCGCCGGCGTTCTCGACGAGGCCCCGTTCGGCCTCGCCTACCTGGACCGCGAGCTGCGCTTCGTCTGGGCGAACGCGTACGTCGCGGCACTCGTCGACCGGACGCCCGCCGACCTCACCGGGCAGCTGGTCACCGACGTCTTCGCCGGTACCGACGCGGAGGCCGAGCAGGTGGTGCGCGCGGTGCTCGCCGGCAAGGCGCGCACCGCCGACCACCTGCTGCGCTGGCCGGCCCGCTACGACCCGGCGGCCACGTACGCGTACCACCTGGTGTTCTTCGCGGCGGAACTGCCGGACGGCGCCGACGGCCTCGGCGTGCTGGTCACCGAGGCGACCGAGGAGGTCGAGGCGAGCAGCAGGCTCGCCATCGCGACCGAGCGGCTGCACCTGCTCTCCGACCTCGCCGGGCAGATGTCCGCGACGTTCGACGTGGACCGCATCGTCGAGCTCACCGCCGACCTGGTGCTGCCCGTGCTCGGCGACGCCTGCGCGGTCGACGTGCTCGAGGACGACGACCCGATGGCGCGCCGGGTTACCAGGGCCAGCTCGACGCACGCGCCGCACGGCCCGTCCGCCGCGAGCTCCCGCACGGTCACCTCGGCGGCGGAGATCGCGCCGCCGCCACCGGTGGCGCGGGTGCTCACGTCCGGCACGCTGCTCAGGTTCCCGCTCGTGCCCGCCGGTCTCGTCGACGACGCGGATAGCGACCGGCAGGGCAACGCCGTCGTGGTGCCGATGCGGGCGCGTGGGCAGGTCGTAGGGGCGATCAGCCTGGCCAGGTTCGGCAGCACCCGCGGCTACACCCCGGACGAGATCGCGTTCGCCGTCGAGGCCGCCGGCCGGATCGGCGTAGCGCTCGACAACGCGCGGCTGTTCGAGGCGCAACGCGACGTCGCGAGCACCCTCCAGCACGCGTTGCTGCCGCAGCGGTTGCCGCAGCTGCCCGGCATAGAGGTGGCCGCCAGGTACATCGCCGGCAGCGCACATACGGAGGTCGGCGGCGACTGGTACGACGTGACCCCGCTGCCCGACGGCAAGCTCGCGCTCGTCATCGGTGACGTGATGGGCCGCGGCGTCCGCGCCGCCGCGGTCATGGGCCAGCTGCGGGCGGCCGTGCGCGCGTACACCGTGTTGAACCTGTCCCCCGGCGAGCTGCTCACCCACCTCGACCAGGTGGTCGCGTCGCTCGACGACGTCCAGCTGGTCACCTGTCTCTACGGCGTGCTCGACCCGCAGACCCGTGCGTTCACGTACGCCCGCGCCGGGCACCACTCGCCGCTGTTGCGCGAGGCGGACGGCACTGTCCGCACCCTGGACAGCCCGTCCGCGCCGCCGCTCGGGTTGCTCGACATGGTCGACGGCAGCCCCGCCGAGTACGCGACCACGCTACCCCCGCGCTCCACGCTGCTCCTCTACACCGACGGGCTGGTCGAGGAACGCGCTATCGACCCCGGCATCCGCCACGTCCAGCTCGCGGAGGGGTTCACCGCCGGCACCGGCACGAGCACCGAGAGCACCGTGGAGACCGTGCTGCTGGCCATGGGCCGTACGGGCGAGCACTCCGACGACATCGCCGTGGTCGCCGTACACCTCGCCGGCGCCGAGCAGGCCGCCGTCGACGAACCGACGCACGCACACTTCACCGTCACCGACGTCCCCGAGTCGGTGTCGGCCGCGAGGACCTTCCTAACCAACGTCCTCGACGACTGGCACCTGGGCAGCCTGGTCGACACCGCGGCCCTGCTCGTCAGCGAGACCGTCACCAACGCCCTGCTGCACGCGCGCAGCACCGCCGACATCCAGGTCTGGCGCACCGCCACCGGCATCGAGGTAGAGGTCCGCGACCGCGACGACCGCCTGCCCGCCCCCCGCACCCTCGACCTCGAAGCCGAGTCCGGCCGCGGCCTCCGCCTGCTCGACGAGCTCTCCGCCGCGTGGGGCGCCGAACCCTCCGATGCCGGCAAACGCGTCTGGTTCCGCCTAGACGTCACCAACCCACCAGAAGACCGCGACTAGCACCGTCCATTCCCGACCGCCTGGTAGCTCTGGAAAAGTCCTCCAGAGACTTGCATAACGAGACTGTAGGTTGTTCAATGAAGCGCAGCCGAAGTTTCTCGTCCCGATGAGGTGGCGGCCGTGACTGCCGACGACAAGAACACCGCGTTGCGAAAAAGCCCGGTCCGCCGGCATCGCAGCCTTCGTGGGAACAACCATCGAGTGGTACGACTTCTTCATCTTCACCACGGCCACCGGGCTGATCCTGGGCAAGCTCTTCTTCCCCGAGTTCAGCTCGAGTGCCGGCGTACTGGCGTCGTTCGCAACCCTGTGGGTCGGTTACGTCGGGCGGCCGCTCGGCGGTCTGCTCTTCGGACACATCGGTGACCGCATCGGCCGCAAGCGCGCACTGGTGGCCACGTTGCTGATCATGGGCACGTGCACGACGGCGATCGGCCTGTTGCCCACGTACACCCAGATCGGCGTCGCCGCACCGCTGTTGCTCGCACTGCTGCGGGTGCTGCAGGGTGTCGCACTCGGCGGCGAATGGGGCGGTGCGGTGTTGATCGCCTCCGAGAGCGCGCCGAAGAACCGGCGCGTGTCGTTCGGCAACTTCGCCCAGCAGGGAACGCCGACGGGCGCGATGTTGTCGACACTGGTCTTCATCCCTGTCGCGGCACTGCCGGACGCCGCCTTCGCTACCTGGGGCTGGCGCGTACCGTTCCTGCTCAGCGCAGTGCTCGTCGTCATCGGGCTCGTCGTACGGCTGCGGGTCGACGACCCGCCGGAGTTCGAAGAGGTACGTCGCAAGAAGCAGCTGGCCAAGGTGCCCATTGCAGAGGTCTTCCGCGTGTCACCCGGCATCGTCTTCCTCGGGATAGGCGCGTGTGCGGTCGGCATCGGGATGAGCGGCATGAAGAACCCGTTCCTGCTCTCCTGGACGACCACCGAGCTCGGCATGGAGCGCTCGACCATGCTCAACGTGCTGCTCGTCACCACCATCGTGCAGTTCATCACCCAGCCCATCGCAGCACACCTCGCCAGGAGGTTCGGGGCTCTCAAGATCATCGTGGGCTCGTTGATCGCGACGCTCGTGGTCCTCGTGCCGACGTTCATGCTCGTCGGCTCGACGATAACCGTCGCCGTCGGCGTCGGCATGGGGCTGTTCATCATGACCCAGTCCGGCTACTACGCGATCCTCGCCGGGTTCATGTGCGGCGCCTTCCCGGTGCGGGTCAGGTACACGGGCATCTCCATGGCGTACCAGCTCGCCGGCACGGTCTTCGGCACCATCCCCGTCGTCGCACAGCTCGTGCTCACCACGAGTGGCACGGTGTGGGCGTCCGTGGGCTTCTACGCCGGCATCGTCGTGCTCTGTCTCTGGTGCGTACTTGCCGTAGCGCGCAGACACACGGACAGGGACACCCCGGCACACGGGCGTGTCCACGACACATCCGCAGTGCACGCACCGGCGAACTGAACACGGAAGTGGAGTGAGATGGCGACACGCGCAGAGCCCGCCAACGACATCGCGATCGTGGCCTTCGGCGAGACCGCAGTAGGTCTGCGGACCGGCCGGAGTTCCTACGACCTCGCCGCCGAGGTGGTCGAGGAGATCCTGACGGCTACCGGTCTCGACCTGGGCGACATCGACGGGTTGTCCGTGGGCGAGACGATGAGCGAGACGTCGAACCCGTTCTGGGCGATCTACATGTGCGAACAGCTGGGGCTCAGCCCGACCTGGCTGCAGCTCAACGGTCTCGGCGGCGCGTCGACCATCGGCGGCGTCACGCGAGCCGCCGCTGCCATCAGGGACGGCCAGTGCAACACCGTGCTCGTGCTGGCGAGCGACGCACAGTCGTCCAGCCCACCCACGGAGTACGGGGCGCACCGCCCCGAGTTCCAGTACCCGACGGGCTTGAAGGGTCCCGTCGGCTCGTTCGGTCTGCTCACCCGCAGGTACATGCATCAGTACGGGAACCCGGACCAGGCCCTGGCCAAGCTCGCCGTCACCCAACGCCGCCATGCATTGCTGAATCCGAACGGCTGCGAGAAGCTGCGCAAGCCGATCACGGAGCAGGACTACCTGGACTCGAAGATGGTCTCGGAACCGTTGCGGATGCTCGACTCCGTCATGGTGTGCGACGGCGCCAACGGACTCCTGGTGACGTCCACCGACAACGCAAGGAAACTGGACCTCGACGTCATCGCGTACCCGACGGGCTACGGCGAGCTGACCAACGTCAACGGCCGGCAGCAGCTACCCGACATCACGGAGACCGGTTTCACCGTCGCCGGGCCGAGGGCGTTGCGGCAGGCGGGGCTGACGCCCGACGACATCCGGATGCTGCACCTCTACGACGACTTCCTCATCGCGCTCCTCCTCACCATCGAGCAGGTCGGCTTCTGCCCGACCGGCGACGGTGTCAAGTTCGTCCTCGACACCGATTTCGGGTACGACGGCGAGTTGCCGCTCAACACGTCCGGCGGTCAGATCTCGGCGGGTCAGCCGGGACTCGCCGGCGGTGGACTGAACGCCGTCGAGGCGGTACGACAACTCGCCGGGCAGGCCGGCGAGCGTCAGGACACGAACACCAACGAGCCTTCCGCGACAAGGTCAAATGGCGCACCGGATCCGAAGGACGAATCAACCACATCAAACGCAGCTACGGCTGGAACCGCACCGAACTCACCGGTATCGACGGTACCCGAACCTGGTGCGGACACGGCATCTTCGCCCACAACCTGGTCAAGATCGGTGCACTGGCCGCGTGAAGAGCCACCCGGGAAGACCACGCTCGAAGAAACCCACCGAACACGAACCAGGTCACCCCAGCCCACCATTTTTCAGGT
>WHTA01000097.1 GCA_009379825.1 Streptosporangiales bacterium | reverse complement strand
TGGTCTGGTCTTCCGACAGTCCGGCGCGCAGCCCCGCGGCGGTGTGCGCGGCCTGGCAGTAGTCGCATCCGTCGACGGCGCCGACCGCGAGCGCGATCGCCTCCCTCGTGGACGCGTCGAACGTGCCGTGCTCGGCGACCGCGCCTTGCACGCCTGTGTACGCAGCGATGACGGCCGGCGAGTGCGCCATCTCCCCGTGGATGTTGAGCACCTTGCCGTGCCGCTTCTCCAGCGTCGCGAGCCGGTCCTTGCTCGCCGCGGGGGCGCCGGCCACGTCGTATACCGGGATGCGCGCCATGGGTATCTCCTGTCTCGGATGCGGAGTCCTGCCTCGATCCTGCGGGAACCGCTTCTGGCCGCTCTGTGAGCCAGCACACCGTCGGCGCGACGCCTGTCTGTTCAACCCCGACTACGGGGGAGTGCGCTGCTCGACTACGGGGCTACGTCCCGGCACTCGGTATGAGTGAGCCGTGGACGCTGTTCGTGCTCGGCCTGCATGCTATCTGGAGCATCGGCGTCCCGATCGCAACGGCGAGACCATCAGCTTCGAGTGCTGAGCCGAGCCGTGACTCGGCACGATTCGCCTTACTGTCACGGCCGCGCTCTTCGTCGCCGGCGCCGGCGACGCGGTCGCTGCCTCCTCGTGGTTGGTGGAACCGCCGACCTGGTCAGCAACGCTGTGCTCGCCGCAGGCGCGGTCGTCCTGGTCGTGGTCGTCGCGCTGCGGCTACGCCCAAGCGGTGCAGCAGCAGTCAACCGGCGGGTTGGCTCTTGATCGCGGAGACGTCGATGGCGAGGTCGATCTTGTCGCTCACCAACACCCCGCCCGCCTCCAGCAGCGCGTTCCAGGTGATGCCCCAGTCCTTGCGGTTCAGTGTGCCGGTCGCCTCCAGGCCGAGGCGGTGGTTGCCCATCGGGTCCACCGCGGATCCGGTGAACTCGACGTCGAGGATGACTGGCATGGTGACGCCCTTGATGGTCAGGTCACCCGTCACGCGGTAGCTGTCCCCGGTGACCTGCTCGATCGCGGTACTGGCGAAGGTGATCTCCGGGTAGGTAGGCATGTCGAAGAAGTCGATGCTGGCGGTGACGATCCGCAACGTACCGCTGGATTTCGTCGGGTCGGCGGCGTCGATGTGCAGATGTCCTTCGAACTGCATGAACGAGCCGCGCACCTTCGTCACCATCGCGTGCCGGGCGACGAAACCGAGCCGGGTATGCGCGACGTCGACGTCGTAGTCACCGGTCAATCGTATTCTTTGCGTTCGATGATCTGGCACACGCCGTCGGTGTGGTCGGTCTGGTGTTGGTGAGCGTGGGTGCGGGTGCCGGTGAGGGTGTGGCGGAGTTGGCGTAGGTCGGCGATGGTGCGGTCGACCTCACGGATGCGCTGGTCGAGCAGGGCGACGACGTGGCGGCAGGGGGTGGTGCCGCTGCGGCGGAGGTCGAGGATGTCGCGGATCTCGCCGAGGGACAGGCCGAGGGTCTTGGCCTGGCGGATGAACTGCAGCACGGCGATGTCGTCGTCGGTGTAGGTGCGGTAGCCGGCGTCGGTGCGCTTCGCCGGTGGCAGCAGCCCCTTGGTCTCGTACAGCCGGACCGCTTTGGCGGAGAGTCCGGCGGCCTGGGCGGCCTTGCCAACGGTCCAGGTCGCCGGCGCGGTGTCGGTGCTCACGATGGCCTCCTTGCTCCTTCCAGGATACGCAGCTTGACCTTGCCCCAGGGGCAAGCTCGTAATGTGCGAAGCGAGTCGGGAAACAGCAGGTCGGAGCCCGTACTAGCAACGCG
The DNA here is from genome assembly GCA_009379825.1 of Streptosporangiales bacterium. NCBI lineage: Bacteria > Bacillati > Actinomycetota > Actinomycetes > Streptosporangiales > Streptosporangiales bacterium. The sequence continues at coordinate 15,488 of WHTA01000097.1, read as the reverse complement.
AAGGGGAACGCGATGGGTCAGATCGTGACGGTCCAGGTGGAGGGCATGGACTGCGCTGCCTGCGGCCGGCGCCTGCAGAAGGTGCTCGGCCGCCTGGACGGTGTCGGCGCCGTGGAGGCGGATCACGCCACGGGTGCGGTGCGGGTGCGGTTCGATGCCGGTCGCGTCGACGCCGAGGCGTTAGCACAGCTGGCGGCCGAGTGGGTCGAGCAGGCGGGTTTCACTGTCACCGGCACCGATATCGGTGGGAAGGAGGTCCGGTCGTGAGTGTGGACACCGAGCGCGACGCCGCGTTGTGGGCGGTGGAGCCGTCCACGGTGGCCGGGCATGCCCGGATTCGGGCGCGGATCGCGGGGCTGCATTGCTCGCTGTGTACGGGCACGATCGAGAAGGCGTTGGGCCGGATGGACGGGGTCGGGCAGGTCGCGGTGAGCCTGACGCATGAGCAGGCGCTGGTGGACTACGACCCCGACGTGATCGCCCCGGAGCGGATCCTGTCCACGCTGCGGGACATCGGCTATGAGCTGTACGACCCGCGGAAGCTGCGGCCGTTCGAGGAGGAAGAGGCGCAGCTGGTCCGTGAGGGTCTGCGGCTGTTGGGGGCGATCACCGCGAGCTTGGCGGCGATCGGGTTGATCGCCACCGTGACCGGGGTCTGGTCGGTGCTGGTGCCGGCCAGCGTGGTGGTGGTGATGGTGCCGGTCGCGTATCTGATCCTGCGCCCCGCGGGGCGGGTCAAGGCGTTGCTGGGCGCGGCGGGTATCGTCGCGCCCGGTGTGGCGGCGCTGCTGCTGCGCGCGACCGGGGTGCTGGCCGAGCCGGTGATCGGATGGCTGGCGGGAGCCCTGGCGGTGACCGTCGTCGGCGGTGTGGCCTTGCACATCCTGCGGATGGCGTATCAGTCGCTGCGTCGCGGGATCTTGAACCAGCATGTGCTGTTGGAGATCGGCGCGTTCGCCGGGCTGGCCGGCGGCGTCATCGGCCTGACCGGGGTGTTGCCCGGCTATCCGACGGCGGCGTTTTTCGCCGTGTCGGTGATGGTGGCGAACTACCACATCTTCTCCGAGTGGCTGTCGCTGCTGGTCAAGACCCGCTCCAGCCAGGCGGTGAAGAAGCTGCTGGACCTGCAGCCGGATCTGGCGCGGGTGGTCCGCGACGGGGTCGAGGTCGAGCTGCCGGTCGACGACGTCGGCGTCGGCGAGCTGCTGCGCATCCGTCCCGGGGAGCGCATCCCGGTGGACGGCCGCGTGGCCGACGGGTACTCCACCGTGGACCTGTCGCTGGTCACCGGCGAACCCATCCCGCAGGAAAAGGGTCGTGGTGACTCGGTGGTGTCCGGGGCGCTCAATGGCGCCGGCACGCTGCTGGTCGAGGCGACCACGGTGGCGGCGGAGAGCTTCCTGGCCCAGGTGGTCCGGCACGTCGAGGACGCCCGCGCGCTCAAACCCGGCATCCTGCACCTGGTCGACCGGATCCTGCGGATCTACACCCCCACCGTGTTGTCGATCTCCGCGCTGGCGTTGCTCGGCTGGTTGGTCGGCAGCTGGGCGCTGGCCGGCGAGGTGAACGTGCAGCGGGCGGTGTTCGCGGCGCTGACCGTGCTGGTGATGGGCTACCCGTGCGCGGTCGGGATCGCCGCGCCGCTGGCGATCGTCCGTGGCGCCGGCGAGGCCGCCGACCTCGGCATCATCATGCGCACCGGGGAGGCGTTCCAGACGCTGCGCGGCGTCACGCACGTGCTGCTGGACAAGACCGGCACGCTCACCCAGGGCCGGCCCACCCTGCAGCACGTCGACGCGGTGCCCGGGGTCGAGCCGGCAGAGGTGCTCGCGCTCGCCGCGGCCGCGGAGGGCCCGTCGGAGCATCCGCTGGCCCGCGCCATCGTCCACGCCGCCGCCGGTCGGCGGCCGACGGTACCCGCGCTGGACGCCGACGGGTTCCAGGCCACCGCCGGGTTCGGGGTCACGGCCTGGGTCGCCGGCCAGCGGGTGCTCGTGGGCCGGCCCGCGTTCCTGGCCGAGGCCGGGATCGACCTGGCCGGTCTCACCGACCAGGTCACCGAGCTGGAAAACCAGGGGCACACCGTCGTCGCGGTCGCCCGTGACACCCGCGCCGTCGGGCTGCTCGCGCTGGCGGACACCCTGCGCCCGGAGGCGACCGAGGCGGTCGCCGGACTGCGCCAAGCCGGGCTCACGCCGGTGCTGGTCACCGGTGACAACGCCCGCGCCGCGCGGCACATCGCCGGCGAGCTCGGCATCGAGCAGGTGCACGCCGAGGTGCTGCCCGAGGGCAAGGCCGACCTCGTCGGCCGGTTCCAGACCGGCGGGCACAAGGTCGCGATGGTCGGTGACGGGATCAACGACGCGCCCGCGCTGATGCGCGCCGACGTCGGCCTCGCGATGGGCTCCGGCACCGACATCGCCACCGAGTCCGCCGACATCATCATCGTCCGCGACGACCTCAACCTGGTGCTCACTGCTCGCGGCATCAGCCGCCGCTCCTACCGCCGGGTGCGGCAGAACGTCGCGCTGGCGTTCACCTTCAACGGCATCGGCATCCCGCTGTCCACTACCGGCCTGGTGTATCCGGTGTGGGCGATGGTGGCGATGGCCGCCTCGGTGACCAGCCTGTTCGTCAACTCCCTTGGCGGCCGCCCCAGCCTGCTGTTCCAGGCCATCGGCAGCGTTGGCCGCACCGACACCGACACCGCCGAGGAGACCACGGAGACGGAGGTAGCCGCCTCGTGACGACGCAGGTTGATCAGCGGTCCGCGCTGGTCATTGGGGCCGGAGTGAGTGGGCTGACCACCGCGCTGATGCTGGCCCGGCGGGGCTGGCGGGTCACGGTCGCCGCCGACCGCGTCGGGACGGGCACGGTGTCCACCGTGGCGGGCGCGTTGTGGGAGTGGCCGCAGTCGGTGTGCGGCCGGCATCACGGCGAGGCGGTGCTGGCCCGGTCGTCGACGTGGGCGATGGCGTCCTACCACAGGTTCGCCCAGCTTGCCGCGAACCCGCACACCGGCGTGAGCCTCCGCCCCGCGGTCTTCTACTTCACCCACCCTGTCGCCGAGGACCCGGCCGAGCTGGCGAAGATGCGGCAGGTCGAGTAGCAGGTGCCCGGGTTCACCCACGATCCCGGCCCGCCGCACACGGCGTCAACCCCGGCACCGGGGTCGTTGACGCCTACTCCTCGGGTACGTCGGCATCTGCCCTGCTGCGTTGTCATCAGGCTAGTGTCCCGATGAGGGGCCGTCCGCCGAGGCGAGCTGCGGGTGGCCGGCCCCGGCAGGCCGTCTCGTGGGCTCGCAGCGCCCAGCGCCGTCAGGTGGCTTTGTTGCCAGGCCTCGTTGGCCGGTGATCTCGATGGACGCATAGCCGACGGTGATCAGACCCTCGTGCTCCAGGTCTTGGCCGCGGCCGAGAAGTTCGAGTAGTAGCGCGACGACCGTGATCGGCCGCCACATGGGAGGCTGAGTGCTCGGCGACAGTGTGGTGCTTCTGGACACCGCCGGAGCCGCTTGCACGGATTGGTGCACGGCACGCCAGTTGGGTCGGGTCCGCGCCCGTACCCCGGCGGCGCCTGACACCACGGTGGGGTGAACGCTTGCGGTTCCCGCCGGGTGAGGTTGTGGGCGGCCGACAGCAGCGCGCCCTCTTGTGCTCACTCTCGGCGGCCGCGAATACGCAGCTACCGCACAGGAGGCGGGCAGGCCGGCCCGCTGACCCCGGCTGGACAAGGTCGTTGGCGGCTTAGAGGTGGAGGAGGGAGCCAGGAACTCCTATGGCGACAGGATGTTCTGGGGCGGAATGAGGCGGGCGAACGACGCGGCCGAGTCGGCGATGTCGCGCCATGCGCCGTCGAGTACGAGTTCGCCGTGGCCGGGCAGGAGAGCTTCCGGATGGTGCTCCGCTAGTCGGGTCACCGTGCTCGCGTAGCGGTCCAACCGGCAGTCCGGCAGTGCCTGGATGCTGACCGCCCCGCCGGCGAACAGGCAGTCCCCGCTGAACAGCCATCCGCCGCGTTCGTCCGGGTCGGTCATGAGCGCGACGACATGGCCGTCGCAATGCCCAGGTGCGTCGAGGACCATCACCTGTATGCGGTCCGCGCCGTATGCGACGGCGTGGTCGCCGAGCACTTCGTCGACGGCTGCGGGAAGCAACCGGAAGTCCTGGGGATAGACTCCCACCTCGCGGGCGCGGGCGAGTGAGGTGCGTTCTTCGTCGGCTTCGGCGAGCGCGTGAGCTGTCTCTGGACTCGCGAGGATGCGCAGGCCCGCATCCTGCGCCGCGTGGGCGCCGCCGGCATGGTCTGCGTGGTAGTGCGTCAGCACGACGCCACGCAGAGCGGAGAGAGCACACACCTGCCGAACGTTCGCCAACCAGCGTTGGGCGCCGAGGCCGGTGCCTGCGTCTACGAGCACGCCGCCGAAGCCATCCCAGACGAGGTAGCAGTGGCAGTCGTGCGGGTCGGTGAGAGCGAGCTCGTCCGTGCCGCTCCCCACCATCCACACTGTCGTCGAGAGTTGTCGGGCAGGCATCGCGTCTCAGGCTTCCTCGGGCTGTTGTCGTGGTCGCGAGTTGTTGGGCTGGCGGCTGAGCTTACTGAGTACTTCGTAGCGGTCGAAGCGGTAACGCGATCGCGCGGTCTGTACTGGACGATTGCGCGTGTCGTAGAAGGTGTCGGTGATCTCGAGGGCTGGTGAGCCAACCGGCAGGTCGAGCAGCCGGCACTCCCGCGGAGGTGCCGGTAGTGCGCGCACCTTGCGGGTCGCCGAGACGAGAACGGTGGTCGCCGCGGTGAGCGCCTCGTGGAGCGAGCCTTCGAGATCCGCCGATTCGAGCACGCTGAGTAGGTGGAGCGGAAGGTGCGCGAGCTCGTGGCACATTGGCTCGCCGTCGGCGAAGCGCAGCCGCTCGACGGTGATCACCTCGTCGCCAGGTCGGACACCGAGCTCGCGTGCGACATCGGAGTCGGTTGCGACTCGCTCGAAGCTGATCAGCCGTGAGGATGGCCTGAGATTCCGTCGGCGCATGTCCTCGGTGAACGACGTCAGGCTGGGACCCATCTCTACCCTGGGCCGCCGGACGAACGTACCGCTTCCGGCGACCCGTTCGACCCAGCCCGCGGAAGCCAGCTCGGCCAGAGCCTGGCGTACGGTCATCAGGCTCACCCCGAAGTCGACGGCCAACCACCGCTCGGAGGGAAGCCGCGCGCCCACCGGCATCTTCAGGCAACGTTCGCGCAGGTCAGCGGAGATTGCCAGGTACTTCGGAGGGCTGCTCCTGGCACTCATCGCGCTTCCTCGCATCCGAACCGCATTCGCCGGACGTGACTGAAAGTAACGTACGAACTGTTGTCAGCTCTAGAGCGGTTGCCTATATTTGACCACAGATTCTAGAAGGATTCCGTCGACTTGGCTCGAGACGGGCGCCCGGGCTTCCGCTTGCCTGATCTGGCCCTAAGGAGACGAACGGTGAGGGCGAAAGACGCGGTCGTTGCCGCGCTGGCCGCGGCGTTGGGGTGACTGCCGCCTGCGATGCGCGTGGCGCTCGCAAGTAACCGATCGGGGGTCCAACGAGGAGGCTGAAAATGTCCGAGACGCCCGGCAGCGACCACGGCGGAGCACCACTCACCCGTCGTCGTTTCCTCGCCAAGACGGTCGGCGCGGGAGCGACTCTGGGACTCGCACCTACGCTGCTCGCTGCGTGCGGCGGTGCCAGCGGACCCGAGGGCAAGGACGACAAGAATGTGCTCACGCTGTGGCATATGGAGGAGCCGCCCAACCGGGTGAAAGCGTTCCAAGAAGTCATCGACCGTTACAACGCCACCGACCCCAAGTACCGGGTCAAGCAGCAGGTGCAGAACTGGGACGAGATCTATTCGAAGATCGCGAGCTCAATCCAGTCAGGTAACCAGCCGGATGTGCTCTTCACCATCCCCGACTTCACGACATACGTCCGCACGCTCGGGTCTGTCCGGCCGGTGTCCAAAAAGGTGGAAGGGCTCGACGCCGGGCACGGTTTCTCCGACGTCGCCACCGCCCCATACCGCGACAAGGGAGAGCACTGGGCGATCCCGTTGTACGGCATGGTCCAGGTGCTCTGGTACCGCAAGGATCTACTCGACGAGGCGGGTGTTGAGCCACCCAAGAGCTGGGACGACCTACTCACAGCCGCCAAGCAGCTCGATGCTGGCAAGACGAGTGGCATCGCGCTGCCGGCAGGCCGCAATCTCGCGACCGATCAGGTCGTCTACAGCTTCATGGTGACCAACGGCGCCGCGAACTTCTTCACCGACGATGGCGGCATCGACTTCGACAAGCCGGAGGTGGTCGAGTCCTTCGACTTCTATAACCAGCTACTGAAGTACTCGCCCTCGGACAGCGGCAGCTACTCCTGGGGCGAACCGCAGGCCGCGCTGAACAGCGGCGCGGCGGCCATGGCCATCGAGAAAGGGCAGTACCTCGCGCCGTTCGAGGAGGAGTCCGGCCGTCCCACCGACGACCTCGGCTGCGTGCCCATCCCACAGCCGGACGGCGGACAACCTGGGAGCATCTACTACTCGAACGGCGCGATGATCCTCTCCGACGACGACGAACGTGCTGCCGCGGCGGAAGACTTCCTGAGCTTCATCCTGAAACCGGACAACTATGGGGACTTCCTCAACGCCGAGCCGGGACTCTTCCTTCCGCTGACCGAGGACGGCCGAGAGGCCGAGAGCTGGACCCAGCACAAGACGATCAAGAAATACAGCCACTGCGTCGACGTCATGCTCAAGCAGGCGGAGTCCGGCGAACTGTTCGGCTTCGTCGACGGGCAGTACATCGACACCGTCGGCGAGATCTCCGGCCAGAACATCATCGCCCAGGTCATCCAACGCATGCATAGCTCCGGTCATTCACCCGCCAAGGCGGTCGCCTGGGGTGCCGAGCAGATGCAGGATGCCGTCCGCTAGTGGCCGACGAGAACGTCGCATCGCTGGCGGCGGAAGCGCCCGCTCCCAGCAGGTCACGACCCGCGGCGGCCGCACGAAGCAACCTGCTCGGCTATGTGCTCGTAGCTCCGCTGGTGCTGATCATGCTGGGCGTAATCGGCTTTCCACTAGTCAACACCATCGCGCTCGGCTTGCAGGACCAGCGGGTGATCGGCACTCCAAGCGAATTCGTCGGCTTCGAAACATTCGTCGCGGTGCTGAGCGACGGCGCGTTCTGGCGTTCTGTCGCCCGGTCCGGGCTATGGCTGGTGGGCAATCTCGCCTTGCAGACCGGACTGGCATTCGCCACCGCCCTGCTGCTCATGCGCTCCGGCCTGTGGTCGCGTACGGCTCGCACCTGGATCCTGCTGCCGTGGGTGATCCCTACGGTGGCGGTGGCGGTGATCTGGCAGTGGATGACCAACACCAACTATGGCATCATCACGAAATTCTTAGCGGCTGTTGGTATCGACATGGGTGGCCCATTCGCGAGCGCCGGCACGGCACTGGCCGCATTGACCTTCGTCAACAGTTGGCATTGGTTCCCGCTCGCCGCAGTCGTCATCCACGGTGCGCTGCACACGGTGCCGACCGAAATACTCGAAGCCGCACGCATCGACGGCGCCAACGCATGGCAGACGTTCTGGCACGTCACGATGCCGATCATCCAGCCGATCCTGTTCGCCCTGGGCCTGGTCGGCTCACTGTGGGCGTTGAACATCGTCGACTCGATCTACCTGGTTACGGAGGGCGGGCCGGCCGACGCCTCGACGACGGCTCCGGTCTTCACCTACCACAAGGCATTCAGCGCGTTCCGCGCGAGTGAAGCAGCCGCCGCCAGCATCGCCACGATCGCGCTTCTCGCGCTCCTGGTCTACGTCTATTTCAAGCTAGCCCGCCCCCGGGACGACGCATGAGTGGCCCGCATCTTGTCGCGAAGGCACCACGGCTGATCGCCATGACCGCCATGACGATCCTTGTCCTGGGGCCGCTGTACTGGGTAACCGCCTCGTCGTTCAAGGGACGCCAAGAGATCATCCGGAACGATCCGACGCTGGTCCCCGAGGACCCGACGCTGGAGAACTTCCGGCAGCTGTTCACCGCCACCGACTATCCGACGTATCTGACGAACAGCTTCGTCGTGGCATTGCTCACGGCGCTGCTCAGCACCCTGGTATCCGTCGCGGCCGGTTACGGCCTGTACCGGCTGCGCATTCCCGGCAACAACAAGGTCGCCGTGTTGATACTGGTCGCGTACATGATTCCCGGCACCTTGCTGCTGGTGCCGCTCTACCAAGTGCTTGCCGCGGTGGAGCTGATCGATACTCGGAACGCGCTCGTCCTCGTCAACGTCGCGTTCACCGCGCCGTTCTGTACCTGGTTGCTGCGCGGCTTCATCCTCGCCGTGCCCGAGGATCTGGACGAGGCCGCCGCAGTTGACGGCGCGGGTCCGATCCGCATCATGATGCAGGTTGTGCTGCCGCTGCTGATGCCCGGCATCGCCACCGCGGCGATGTACGCGTTCGTGTTCTCCTGGACCGAGTTCGTCTTCGCCTCACAGATCGTCGTCAGCGACGGTCTGAAGACGCTCCCGATCGGGCTCAGCGCGATCATGGGTCAGTACACCGTGAACTGGGGTCTGCTGATGGCCGGCACGGTCTGCACAATGATCCCGGTCATCCTGCCGTTCCTGTTCATAGGTAGATACTTCGTCCGCGGCCTGATCGCGGGAGCCAGCCGATGAGCTTGGAACCCGGCCCTGCATTCGTCAGTCAGCACAGGCCTTCTCGCGGCCTCTCCGGTGACGTGCCCGCATCGATGGAGAAGAAGGGTGACATGCCATGAAGATCAGCTTCGAGGTATGGCCGAACATGCCGTGGGGTCGATTGGAGGCCGCGGGCCCGGCGTGGAACTCGTGGGGTGACAAGTCACCGGCGTGGTGCGCTGAGCAGGTCGCCCGGTACGGCTACGACGGCGTGGACTTCATCTTTGGCCACCTCCTGCAGGGTCCCAAGGACGGCTACGCCGATCAGCTCGCACAGACTCGACGCAGCGTCGAGGAGGCCGGGATCGACGTCGGCTACGTCGCCTGCCACACCACGTTCGTCAGCCCGCGGGAGTTCGACCGGGAACGCGGGATCGATACGTTCAAGAAGGCCCTGGACGCGGCCGCCGCGCTCGGTGCGACGTCCGCGTGTACGCTGATCGGCGACGGCTACTACGACCCTCCGCTCAACGTGCTCCTGCCACGCAAGGAGGCCTGGCGCCAGTGCCGTGAGGCCATCACCGAGGTGGCCTCCTACGCGGACACGCTGGGGCTCAACGTGAGCATCGAACTGCTGCAGGGAACGATCCTCAACCGGGTAGAGCTGATTGAGCGGATGTTCGACGAGATCGGTGCATCGAACCTGCGGATGACCATGGACACCGGCGCCTTCTATGTCGCCGTCAAGCCGTTCATGAACGTGGGAGATGCCATCAAGCGACTCGCTCGGTACATCGACATTGTGCAGATCAAGGACGAGGTAGGGCTGCCCACCATCGTGAACACGAACCACATCTGGTTCGGCGGCGGTCTCGTCGACTTCCGCGAGACCTACGAGGCGCTCGCCGAGATCGACTTCGACGGGTACGTCAGTGTGGAATGGGAGGGCTGGCAGGTCGGCGGACCGATCGGTGTCGGTGAGCCGGCGGGTGTCGGGCTGGCGGACATGGACCGGGTCGCCGAGGAGTCGCTGGAGTTCCTCGCGGAGTTCGGTTTCACGCCTCGACGAAACCGCTGACTCGCCATGTCCGCGCCGCTGTTGCTCGGGATCGACCTCGGCACCACGGGCGTCAAGGCCGTGCTGGTCGATGCCGGGACCGGGGTGCCTGTGTCCCTCGGCTCCGTCGACTACCCCTCTAGTACGACTCCAGACGGTGGGCACGAGCAGGACACCGAGGACTGGTGGGCGGCTACCGTGACCGCGGTCCGCGCCGCGGTGGACCGGTCGGATGGAAGACCGGTCGAGGCCGTCGGGCTGAGCGGGCACATGCACGCGGTGACGCTGATCGGGGCGGACGACCAGGCGATGCGACCCGCGCTCACCTGGGCCGACCGCCGCGCGAGCGGGGAGGCCGCCGACCTGCGGAAGCAGCCGCAGTTCGTCCGGCGCTGCGGCAACCCGGTCGTCGAGGCGTTCTCGGCGCCGAAGGTGGCGTGGATTGCGCGGCACGAGCCGGACGCTCTGGCGGCGGCCGTACGGATGGTGTTGCCGAAAGACGTCCTCCGGCATCGCCTCACCGGCACGTGGGGAACGGACACCTCCGACGCCGCCGGAACGCTGCTGTACGACGTCCATGAGCGGGCTTGGGCGAACGAGCTGTGGGAGCTGTGCGGCGCCAGCCCGGCTCTCGCACCGGACATCGGCTTGTCCACCGAGGTGGTCGGCCGCCTGCTACCCGAGGCGGCACGCGCGACCGGTCTGACAGCAGGCACACCTGTCGTCGCGGGCGCGGGCGATGTCGCCGCCGCCGCTCTCGGCGCCGGAGCGGTGCGCTCGGGGTGTGTCTACGTCAACACGGGTACAGCCGCTCAGGTCATGGCACCGTTGGCGACGGCCGAGGCGGGTCCGCTGTTCCTGTTCGGCCAGGCCGGTGCTCCCGGCTTCCTGGTCATGGCCTCGGTCTACGCGGCGGGGATGAGCGTGCGGTGGGCGGAGAAGGAGCTCCTGGGTGGGTCGGGATCCGCTGGCGACGAGGGATTGGCGGACCTCCTCGGTAGCGAGGCTCCGCCAGGTGCCGGCGGACTGGTGTACCTGCCGTTCATGCTCGGCTCGAGCGCACCGACGCACGATGACACGGTCCGAGCGGCGTTCCTTGGTCAAGGACCGGAGCACGGCAGAGCTCACGTCGCACGAGCCGTGGTGGAGGGCGTGGCCTTCGGGTGTCTGGCCGCGGTAGATGAAGTGGCGAAGCAGATCGACGGGCTCACCGAGATTCGGGTCGGCGGCGGCGTGGCCCGGTCCGCGCTGTGGCGCGACACCGTCGTCGCCGTCGCTGGTGGACCTGTCTACGGCACACGGTTCGACGCCTCGCCGCTCGGAGCCGCTCTGCTGGCCGGTGTCGGCATCGGGGTATGGGACGACGTCGACGAGGCATCTCGAACGGTGACCGTCGATCCTCTGCCAGTACCTCCTGCTGAGGTACGCGAGCGTTGTCGCCAGGCGCGCGCCCGCCACCGAGCCGCTGCGGAAGCCGTCACGGCGTTCAGTCACACCGCCCTGGGAGGGCATCCATGAGCGGCCGCGACGCCGTCGTTGGCCTCGCTTCCGAGCTGTTGGCGGTCGAGGGGCACGAGGACCACCCGGCGAACGAGCTCGACGTCGCGCAGTTCGTCGCGCGCTGGCTGCGGAACTCCGGAGTGTCGGTCGAGCTCCAGCCGGTGGAGAGCGGGCGCGCGAACGTCGTCGCAGTGGTGCGTGGCCAGCGCCCCGGTCCTGTTCTGCTACTGAACGCCCACCTCGACACCGTTCCCCCATACGGAATGACCGACGCCCTACGGCCACGTGTGCGCGGGGAGCGACTTTACGGACGCGGTGCGGTCGACATGAAGGGAGCGATGGCAGCCATGCTCCTGGTCGTCCGTGACGTAGCCGCCCGCTCGGCCGAGCTCTCCGGCGAGCTGGTGTTCGCCGGCGTCGCGGGTGAGGAGAACGGCAGTCCTGGGATGCAGGAGCTGGTCCGCAACGGCTTGCGCGCCGACTTCGCTGTCGTCGGTGAGCCGACCGGCCTACGGGTGGCGCGCGCCCACAAGGGCGCGATGTGGATCGAGGTGCGCTTCACGGGAGTGGCGGCTCACGGCAGTACCCCGGAGCGTGGCGTCAACGCGATTCATCACGCGGCCGAGTTCGTCGAACTCGTCCGACGTGACCTGGCCCCGCGGCTGCGTGCGGCTCCTCATCCGCTGCTCGGTCCCGCCACTATCAACGTCGGCGTCGTCAACGGTGGAGATCGGCCGCCGATGGTGCCTGCACACTGCGTGGTGCAGCTAGATCGACGTTGGCTGCCCGGGGAGACATATCCCGGCGTGCTCACGCAGGTACGTGAGCTGGTCGACGAGATGAGCGGTGCGGATCCGGGCGTCCAGGCGAGTGTCAGCGAGCTGCCGGCGACGTCGTCGTTTCCCCACGTGCCGCTGGACTGTCCGGAGGACAACGCGCATCTGCGGCACCTCGCCGGGATCTGCGCGCGGCGCCTGGGGTACGACGCCGAGCCCGTGGGTGTGCAGTTCTGGACCGACGGCGCGCTTCTGGCCGACCGGACGGGCATCCCGACGGTCGTCTGCGGACCGGGTGATATCGCCCAGGCGCATTCGCTGGAGGAGTGGGTGAGCGTGGACCAGCTGGAAGCCGCCACCGCCATCTATCGGCAGCTGGCGTACGGGATGCTGGCCGCCGGAGACGCACGATGAGCGCGAATAGCGCGAATAGCGCGAAGCGGCCCGCTGTGACGGGGTCCCGCGCCTACGCGGTGGTATGTGCCGAGTGCACCGCCGTTCACGAGCTGCCCGCCTACCGCTGCGACCACTGCGCGGGTCCGCTGGTTCTGCGCATGGCAGCAGTGGCCGCCGGTGGCGTACACCCGGGCGACGGGAGCGGGGTGTGGCGGTACGGCGGGCTGCTGCCCACCACCCGGCACGCGGTCACGCTCGGCGAGGGAGGCACGCCGCTGTTGCACGCACCGTGGCTGGCGGCGAACGGCGGCTCGGTGCACCTGAAGCTCGAGTCGCTCAACCCCACGCTGTCGTTCAAGGACCGGGCGATGGCTCTGGCGGTGTCGATGGCGCTCGACCTCGACATGTCCGGGCTGGTGCTCGCCTCCACCGGCAATGCCGCTGTCTCCGCTGCCGCGTATGCGGCGGCCGCGGGCCTGCGGTGCAAGCTCTACTGCGGTCGTCAGTCACAGGCTGCGGGCAAGCTAGCTATCGCCACCTCGCACGGCGCCGGGGTGCACGTCGTCGACGGCGACTTCAGTACCGCGTACCAGGCCGCGGCCACGGCCGAAGGCGAGGGCTGGTTCAATGTCACGACGACCTACCGCAACCCGGTGCTGACCGAGGCCTACCGCGGCCTGGCTTGCGAGCTGGTGACCGACCTCGGCCGGGCTCCTGACGCGGTGGTCGTTCCGGTTGGCGCGGGACCGCTCCTGACGGGGGTGTCCGCTGGCTTCGGAGATCTTCTCGCGGCCAACGCCATCGGCCGCGTACCACGCATGATCGGTGTCCAGGCGGCAGCCTGCGCTCCCCTGGCCCGTGCCTGGGCCGCCGACGACTGGGCCTCCTCACTGGCGTCACCGATACCGTCCGAACCGACGGTCGCGGGCGCGATTGCCGATTCCCTGCGCGGGTACGAGCGCGAAGGACTGCTCACACTTGCCGCGGTCCGTGACAGTGGCGGGTGTATGACGGCCGTTCCGGAGGAGACCATCCTCGAAGCGGCCCGAGCTCTCGCCGCGCGTGGTATCGCCGCCGAGCCAGCGGCCGCCGCCTCCGTCGCTTCGGTGCGTGAGCTTGCGGAGCCGGGTGCCAGCGTAGTGGCTCTGGTCACCGGCCACGCCGCCAAGGAAGCCTTCGACGACAGGTTGGGCCAGCAAGGATGAACGAGATCGACATCGTGATCGCGGGCGTCGGACGGTTCGGCGCATTGCACGCGTCGGTGTGGGCGCAGGCGGGTGCCCGACTGGTTGGCGCGTGTGATCCGAACGAGGAGCGGCTGGCCGACGTGGCCCGGGCGCATGGCGTCGCCGAGACGGCCACCGAGCTGGCGCCGTTGTTGGCTCGACTGTCTCCCTCAGTCGTCGTCATCGCCTCGGACGAGTCCACCCACGCCTCGCTCGCGCTGATCGCGCTGGAGGCGGGATGCCACGTCTTCGTGGAGAAGCCGCTCGCACTCTCCGCCGCTGACGCCTGGACCATCCAGGAAGCATCGGCGCGTGTCGGCCGTCACGTTGTCACCGGGAATATTTCACGGTTCGCGATGCCGTACCGCCGGATGCGTGAGCGGTTGCGTGCGGATGCCATCGGCAGGCTGTGCGCGCTGCGCCTACGACGTGACTTCAGCCGCAGCTGGTACGCGTCGTTTGGCGACCGCGTCCATCCCGTGTGGGAGTCGTGCATCCACGACATCGACCTGGCAGTCTCCTTCACCGGCGCACCCGTCACCCGGGCCATGGCGATGAGCAGCGCCGCCGCCGGTGCCGCAGAACCCAGTGTGATCTCGGCACTGCTGGAGTTCGAAGGCGGGGCCACCGCCACCGTCGAGTCGGCGTGGCTCGTCCCCGACACCGCCCCCGACACGGTCTCCGGCTCGCTGGAGCTCGAAGGCACCATCGCCGCCGAGGCCGAGCTGCTCGGCCTCGACGGCGTCATCCGGCAACGCCTGCTCAGCGACGCCCTGGTGGAGTGGACGACAACAGGCAGCCGAGTACCCGACCTTTCGCTGTGGCCAGACGAGGATGGTCAGGTCGGCGGCGCCCTGCGCCGCGAGGTCGACTACGCCCTGGGCGTCGTCACCGGTCAGCGCGCCCACGACGTGATCCCGCTGGACGAGGCGTGCTGGGGCATCGCGGCTGCCGAAGCCGTGGAGCTGGCACTGCGAACCCGCCAACCCGTCACCGTCCGATCGCTTGCCGGTGGCTAGATGGTCCGTTCTCTGGAATCCGGCATGGGTGGCGGCACCAAGCATCCTCGTCTTCACGTGGTGGCGGCCCGATCTCAGACTGGCACCGAGGGCAATCGGTGGCGGGGCGGATTCCAGTGATCATCGCAACACTCGAGTGGTTCGGGAGTTGCGCCGTCACCGTGACCCAGACATCGCCCAGTACCGGCCGGTCTCGGCGCAGCGGCTGGCGATCGACCGGCGAGCCCATCGCAAGGCCGGCAAGATCGCCACCGTCTACCGGGCCGTCTACCGAGTCGACCTCGGTGGATTGAAGCGGGAACTACCACACTGAGTGCTGCCCGGAGGAACATCGCGCGGGGGAGCCTGGTCGGCATGACGATGATCGACCAGCGAGCGGCCGAAACCACCGGCCGCAGCGTGCCTGGCCACTGGCAAGGCACTCTCATCCTCGGCGCCGGCAACCAGTCCGCGATCGGCACAGTGGTCGACCGGTCCAGCCGGTTCACGTGTAATCGCACCTGCCCGGCCGGCACACCGCCGAGGCCGTCCCCGACGCGCTCATCACCGCGTTCGATCAGCTACCCGCGCCGCTGCGTTGGTCGCTGGCCTGGGACCAGGGCACCGAGATGGCACTGCACACGGAGATCGCCGACACGTTGGACATGCCGGTGTACTTCCTTCCGCGTTGGGTACGTCGACAGGAGCGGTGACGTTTGTCCGCGGACATGGAATCCTCCCCACTGACGGTCAGCTGATCTCCCCGCTGGCGGTCACGGGATCTCCCCACTTGGTGTCGTGTCGCTGCCGGTTGGCAGCGCGGTGATCCGGCTTGCTTGGCCTCGACCAGGTGTCGAG
>WHTA01000096.1 GCA_009379825.1 Streptosporangiales bacterium | reverse complement strand
TCCACGCCCGGATCTACCAGGCCGCCGGCGCCCCTCGCCTGCAGTCCATCATCGCCGGCGTCCAGGACGCCGCCATGTTGTACGTCGCCCACTCGCTGGCCGTCGCCCCCGACCGGATCAAGGACGGCAACAAGGAGCACCGCGCCCTCATCGAAGCTCTCCGCAAGCGCGACGGCGACAAGGCAGCCGCGATCCTCGCCGACCACCTGGACGCGACGTTCCAGACCATCGCAGCGAACCACGCGGAGGCCCAGCCGGCCAAGTCGTAGCCAGCTCCACCAGCTCCACCATCCCCGGCCCGGCGAACCACGTTCGCCGGGCCGTTCCCGTCGTGGAGCTGTACAGGCTTACATCATGCAATATATAGTGTGCGAGATCCGTCCGTCTGAGGAGCTGCCACATGCCGGGCTTCCGTGTCGTGGTGACCGACCAGGTGTTTCCCGATGTCGAGGTGGAGCGTGCGCTGATCGAGGCCGCGGGCGGCACGCTGACGGTCGCCGGCGGTGGGCGGGCGGACGTGCTCGCCGCGGCGGCGGACGCGGACGCGCTGCTCAACACGTACCTCGGGTTCGACGCCGAGGCCATCGCCCGGCTCGGTCGGTGCAAGATCATCGCCAGGTACGGGATCGGCGTGGACAACGTCGACCTCGCCGCGGCCGCGACCGCCGGCATCGCCGTCACGAACGTGCCCGACTACTGCGTGGAGGAGGTCGCCAGCCACACCGTCGGGCTGGTGCTCTCGCTCGTACGCCGCATCCCCGCGGGGGACGCGATCGTCCGCGCCGGCGGGTGGGGCATCGGTGAGCTCGGCGAGCTGCACCGGGTCTCCGGGCTGACCGTCGGCCTGCTCGGCTACGGCAAGATCGCCCGGCTGGTGTCGGCCGTGCTGCGCCCGCTCGGGGTGCCGGTCGCCGTGTACGACCCGTACGTCACCACCCCGGAAGGCGACGACCGGCTGGTCGACCTGGACGAGCTGCTCGCCACGTCCGACGCGGTCTGCGTGCACTGCCCGCTCACCCCGGAGACCCGCGGCCTGCTCGACGCCAAGCGGCTGGCGACGATGAAACCGGGCGCGTATCTGGTGAACACCTCGCGCGGCCCGATCGTGGTGCTCGACGACCTGGTCGCCGCGCTTCGCGCCGGGACGCTGGCCGGGGCCGCGCTCGACGTGTTCGACCAGGAGCCGCCGCCGGTGGACACCGTGCGGGCCACGCCGAACCTGCTCGCCACCCCGCACTCCGCGTTCTACTCGGTCGAGGCAGTGCAGGAGTCGCAACGCAAGGCCGCCACCCAGGTCGTCAAGGCGATCGCCGGCGAGCCGCTCGACTACCGGGTCGCCTGACGTGCCCGGTGAACGTCCGAAGGAGGACCGATGACGGACAACCGCACTCCCTGGCACACCGATCGCTGGTTCACCAGCCCGTGGAACCATGACGACGAGGTGGCCGCCGCGTACGCGTTCCCCGAGCAGATCCAGATCCACGACGTGACGTTGCGCGACGGCGAGCAGCAGGCGAGCGTGGTGTTCACCGCGGACGACAAGGTTCGGATAGCGGAACGGCTCGCCGAAGCGGGTATCCACCGCATCGAGGCCGGGCTGCCCGCGGTGTCGGAGGCGGACACCGAGGCGGTGAGGCGGATCGCCGGCATGGGGCTGCCGTCGCAGGTCTACGCGTTCTCCCGCTGCATCGTGGACGACGTCAAGCGGGCCGTGGACTGCGGCGTCGAGGGCGTGGTGCTCGAGATCCCGTCCAGCAGGCACCTGATCGAGCTGGGCTACGGGTGGAGCGTCGAGCGGGCGCTCGAGCTGTCCGTCGAGGCCACCAACTGCGCGCACGACAACGGCCTGTCCGTGACGTTCTTCCCGATCGACGCCACCCGCGCGTCCGTCGACGACTACCTCGCGCTGGTCGACCGGGTCGCCACCGACGGGCACCTGGACGCACTCGCGCTCGTCGACACCTTCGGCGTGCTCACCCCACACGCGGTGGAACGCTTCGTGCGGGTCAGCAGGGAGCGCTTCGGCGTGCCGCTGGAGACGCACTTCCACATGGACTACGGGCTCGGCGTCGCGAACAGCCTGATCGCCATCGCCGCGGGCGCAAGCGTCATGCAGGGCACCGTCAGCGGGCTTGGTGAGCGCGCGGGGAACACGCCGTTCGAGGAGGTCGTGCTCGCGCTGCTCACCATGTACGACATCGACATCGGCGTCCGCACGGAGAAGCTGACCGAGCTGGCCGAGTTCGTCGCCGACCTGTCCGACGTGCGACAGCCGTCGAACCGGCCGGTGACCGGGAACCGGCTGTTCGACGTGGAGTCCGGGATCATCGCCACCTGGGTGCGCAATGCCCGCGACGTCGACCGCACCGAGGTCGTGCCGTACCTGCCCGAGCTGGTCGGCCAGAGCGGCCCAACGATCGTGCTCGGCAAGGGCAGCGGGGTGGACAACGTCGCGGAAGGGCTGGAGCGGATCGGCGTCGAGGTGACCGCGGAGCAGGGCGAGGAGATCCTGCAGCGGGTGAAGCGCCGGTCGTTGCAGACCAAGGGTCTGCTCGACGACGACGACCTCCGCGAGATCGCCACCGAGGTCGTCGGCCGGTAGGACTCACCGCTTCCGGCCACCGGTGTCGGTGGGTGGTGGCAAGCTGGCCGGGTGCTGTTCGCTGAGATCGCGTCGACGTCCGCCGCCGTGGCGGCCACCTCGGCGCGGCGTACGAAGATCGCGCTGATCGGCGACTGCCTGCGGCAGGCGCAGCCGGACGAGGCGGAGGCGGCCGTCGCGTACCTCGCCGGGGTGCTGCGCCAGCGGCAGATCGGCATCGGGTGGGCCAGCCTGCGGGAGCTACCCGCGCCGGCGGCCGAGCCGACGCTGACCGTACGCGAGGTGGACGAGATCCTCGCGGCCATCGGTACCGCGAGCGGTGCCGGCTCGCGGGCCAGGCGCGCCGAGCTGCTCGCCGAGCTGTTCGGCCGGTCGACGGACCAGGAGCAGCGGTACCTGCGCGGGCTGCTGACCGGTGAGGTCAGGCAGGGCGCGCTCGCCGGGGTCGCCGCCGACGCGATCGCGCGGGCGGCGGAGGTGCCGGTCGCGGACGTGCGGCGCGCCCTGCTGTTGCGCGGTGACCTGAAGGTGGTCGGCGCCACGGCGCTGACCGAGGGTGCGGCCGGGCTGGCCGAGTTCACCCTGCAGGTGGGGCAGCCGCTCGCACCGATGCTGGCGCAGACCGCGCCCGACCTGGCCGCCGCGTACGACAAGGTCGGTGTCGCGGAGCCTTCTGTGGAGTGGAAGCTCGACGGCATCAGGGTGCAGGTGCACAAGTCCGGCGCGGAGGTCGGCGTGTACACGCGCAGTCTCGACGACGTCACCGGCCGGCTGCCGGAGATCGTCGAGGCGGTCGCCGCGTTCCCGATGACCGAGGCGGTGCTCGACGGCGAGGCGATCGTGCTGCGGGCCCAGGGCACTCCGCAGCCGTTCCAGGTGACCGCGAGCCGCACCGGTTCGCGGGTGGACGTCCAGGCCATGCGGACCGACCATCCGGTCACCGTGTTCTTCTTCGACATCCTGCACGCCGACGGCGTCGACCTGCTCGACGAGCCGGCGGAGGTGCGGTGGGCGCGGCTGCGCGAGCTGGTGCCGCAGCAGTACCTCGTGCCGTACGTACGCACCAGCGACGTCGCCGAGGCGCAGGCGTTCTTCGAGCAGACGCTGGCCGCCGGGCACGAGGGCGTGGTGGTGAAATCGCCGGCGTCGAGCTACGACGCCGGCCGCCGCGGTGCAGCGTGGCTGAAGGTGAAGCCACGGCACACGCTCGACCTCGTGGTGCTCGCCGCCGAGTGGGGCCACGGCCGCAGGCGCGGGTGGCTGTCGAACCTCCATCTCGGCGCGCGGGGACCGGACGGCGAGTTCGTCATGCTGGGCAAGACGTTCAAGGGACTCACCGACGAGATGCTCACCTGGCAGACCGAACGGCTGCTCGAGCTGGCGACGGAGAAGTCCGACTGGGTGGTGAAGGTGCGGCCCGAGCTCGTGGTCGAGGTGGCGATCGACGGCGTGCAGTCCAGCCGGCGGTACCCCGGTGGCATGGCGCTGCGGCTCGCCCGGGTGCTGCGCTACCGCGAGGACAAGACCGCGGCCGACATCGACACCGTGGCCGCCGTACGCGCGCTGGCCACCTGGTGACGCCGCAACGCGACGCTGCGCAATCCGGTCACCGGGCTGGCACGATCTGTGCCAATCGTGACGGAATATCCGTGCGGATCGTCACCCCGGCGTGCCGACGACCTGCTGGACCGGGCATTCTACCCAGCGTGAGCTCAGGCAGTTCCAAGGTCGACGAGGCGCTTCGGCGGCTACGAGACCGATTCCGCGAGCCGCCGTTCGTGCTCAACGTGGCGGGCGCCGACGCCGCCCGCCGGGTCTGCCGGGAGATCGCCGACCAGGTCGACGACTACGTACTGCCACGGCTGGCCCGCCCGGACGCGCCGTTGCTGGCCGTCGTGGGTGGCTCCACGGGTTCCGGCAAGTCCACGTTGGTGAACGGGCTCGCCGACCGCGTGGTCAGCTCGGTGGGCGTGCTGCGGCCGACGACGCGTTCACCGGTCCTGATCTGTGCGGCCGAGGACGAGCCGTGGTTCAGCGACGGCCGGGTGTTGCCGTCGCTGCCCAGGGCGCTCGGCGAGGTGCCGGCGTCCGGTGACGACGGGGTGCTGCACATCGTGCGCTGCGACACGCTGCCCGCCGACCTGGTCGTCGTCGACGCGCCGGACTTCGACTCGGTCGTCGAACCGAACCGGGCGCTCGCCGTCGAGCTGCTCGGTGCCGCCGACCTCTGGCTGTTCGTCACGACGGCGGCGAGGTACGCGGACGCGGTGCCGTGGTCGTTCCTGCACCAGGCGCGGGACCGCGGGGTGGCCGTGGCGGTGGTCGTCGACCGCTGCCCGGAGGCGGGACGCCAGGAGGTGACGGAACACTTCGCCCAACTGCTCGCCGCCCAGGGCCTCGGGGACGCGCCGTTCTTCGTCGTCCCCGAGATCGAACCGCCGGCGAAGACGCTGCCGCCGGATGCGATCGAGGCGCTGCGTGGCTGGCTCGCCCACGTGGCCAGGGACGAGGAGGTACGCACCGCCCTCGTGCACGACACGGTGCACGGTCTGCTCGACAGCTTCGACGAGCGGCTGGTGCCGGCGATCCGCGTCGCGGAGCAGCAGGACGACGCCGCGCGACAGCTGCGCGCCGAGGTCGAGGAGGCGTTCGAGTCCGCACGACAGGGCGTCGACAGCGCCACCGTGGACGGCTCGCTGGTGAAGGGGGACGTGCTGGCGCGGTGGCGGGCGCTGGTGGGCGGCGGCGAGCTGCTCGATGCGTTGCGTTCCGGCCCCGGCGAGAGCCTTGACCGGGCGGAACAGCTGCGGCAGGCGCTCGCCGACGGTGCGCAGGCGGTGGTCCGTGCGCACGCGGAACAGGCGGTCGAGCGGCTGACCGCGCGCTGGTCGGCCGCCCCCGCGGGCGCGGCGTTGCTGCACGACTATCCGGCGCTACGCGGGACATCCGAGGCGCTGGCCGCCCAGACGAGTCAGCGGATCGCAGACTGGCAGGAACGGGTCATCTCCATCTCGCTGGTTCGCGGGACCGAGGTGACGGACACGACGCCCGGCTCGCGCTACGACGAACGGCTGCTGGGGCTTATTCTCATGCTTGTCGCCGTGTTACCGGTCGGTGCGGCCGCCGGCACCGAGGTCGCGGTGGCTCGGAGTGCGACTCGGGCGTCGCGCAGGCTGCTCGAGGCGACCTTCGAGGGGGAGACGGTGCGCCAGCACACGGCAGCCGTCCGGAGGGACCTGCAGGGGGAGATGCATGCTGTACTCGAATGCGAGGCAGCGCGGTACCGGGAGCTGCTCGGGGATCAGCACCTGCCGCGGGACAGCGCAGACCAGCTCCGTGAGGTGCTGTACGACCTCCAGGCGGTACGTCAGGAGCCGGCTGCCGGCCCAGATCCACAGTGAGTGAGCCGACGACGCCGGCGGACGCACTGTCCGACCGGCTCGATGCGCTTGCCCGGGTCGCCGAGCTCGGCACCGACCGACTGCCGGGCGACGCGATCGAGGCCGCCCGCAACGTGCTCTGCCGCGCCCGGGGGAGGCGGGCGCTGTCCATGGACCACACGGTGGTCGCGCTCGCCGGGTCGACGGGCAGCGGCAAGTCGTCGTTGTTCAACGCGATCAGCGGCATCGACCTCTCCACCGTCGGCAGCCGGCGTCCGACGACCGGCATGGTGCACGCGTGCGTTTGGGGTATGGACGGTGCCACCGAGCTGTTGGACTGGCTCGAGGTGCCGGAACAGCACCGGGTCGCGAGGGACACCGTGCTGGACACCGCGCCGTCCCCGCTGACGGGACTGGTGCTGCTCGACCTGCCCGACCACGACTCCGCCGAGGAGTCGCACCGCAAGGAGGTCGACCGGCTCATCGACGTGGTCGACGTGCTGGTCTGGGTCGTCGACCCGCAGAAGTACGCCGACCGTGTCGTGCACGAGGAGTTCCTGCAGCCGATGGCCGCGCACTCCGGGGTGGTGGTTGCCCTGAACCAGGTCGACCGGCTGGGTGAGGCGGACGTGAGCGCTTGCGTGACGGACCTGCAGCGGCTGCTCGCGGAGGACGGGTTGCCCGACGCGCTGGTGGTGCGTACGTCCGCCACCGGCGACCCAGGGGTGCAGGAGCTGACCGCGGTCCTCGTCGAGCTGGTGCAGAGCCGGCAGGCCGCGACCGACCGGCTGCTCGCGGACGTGACGGCGGCGTGCCAGGCGTTGGGCGCGTATCAAGACGGTGGCCGCCCGGCCGCGGGAGTGGCGTCCGCCGCCCGCGACGAGCTGCTCACCGCGCTGGTGGACTCGTCCGGGGTAACCACATTGGGTGACGCGGTGAGCGCGACCACCAGACGGCGCGGGCTCGCGTTCACCGCGTGGCCGCCGATCTGGCTCGCCCGGCGGCTGCGCAAGTCGCCGTCGCTGCGGTTGCCAGGCGGTGAGGAGCTGAGCGGGCTGGCGTCCGGGCAGGCGCCGGTGGCCGCGCCCGTGCTGCTGGCGCACGTGGACGCCGCGTTGCGCACGGTGTCCGACACCAGCTCCGCGGAGCTGCCGCCACCGTGGCCGGCGCTGGTACGTACCGCCAGCCGGGCCCGCGCCGACGAGCTGGTGGACGTGATCGACGAGGTGCTCGCGGCCGCCGACGTCGCCACCGTCAAGGTGCCAGCCAGTTGGTGGGTGCTGCGCCTGCTGCACTGGGCGGCGCTGCTCGCGATGGTGGCGGGCGTCGTGCTCGCGGTGGTCGGCGCGGTCACCAGTGGTGGGTTCCTGCTCGGCGCGGTGCTCGCCGGCGGTGGGCTGCTCGTCGGGCTCGGCGGCCACGCGCTTGGCCGGGCCGCCGCGACGAAGGCCGCGCGGCGCCGCGGCGAGGAGCTGGTCGGCACGTTGCGCGACGAGATCGCGCGCAGTGTGCGCGAGTACGTGCTCGAGCCGGTGGAGAACGAGCTCGACGTCTACAGCGAGATCGGCAGGGAGCTGACCGCCGCCCGCGGCTGAAGGACACGCCTGTCAGACAGTAGCCATTCGACTGCGATGTGTAATGCTGACGTGGCCCGGTCGTGGGCCGTCCATATCGCGAGACGTGACTGCCCGTATGTCCTCGCGTGTGGCGTTGTTTTTGCCGGCCACGACCTGCATGATCTTGCGGTTACTTCGAAGACGGGAGGAACCCTGCGGTGAGGAAGGTTGCGAGACGCATGCTGGTGGTCACGGCCGCCGTCGTGCTCACAGGCACTGCGGTCCAGGGGGTGGCCACCGCCTCGCCGCCACCGGTCAAGGATGCGGCCGGTCCGGACAAGCACCGAGAGCACGACCTCCCCGATGCGATGGAGAAGCAGCGCCGTGCGGACAAGAAGGCCGCACTGGAGAAGCTGCTGCGCGGCGACGCGAAGCTGATGCGCCGCGGCGACTCACGCGTGGTCAAGCTCGGCAAGAACAGGTACGCCGAGATGCAGGCGCCTAAGACCGACCAGCTGTTCAACCTGCTGTGCGAGTTCGGCGACAAGACCGACCCGCGTACCGGCGGGGACGCAGGTCCCGAGAACAACCAGATCGCCAAGCCGGACCGCACGACGGACAACTCGACCTACTGGACCGACGACTTCAGCCAGGACCACTACAAGCAGATGTTCTTCGGCAACACCGGCGAGTCGTTCGCGGACTTCTACCTGAAGCAGTCGTCCGGCAAGTACACGGTCACCGGCGACGTCAGCGCGTGGGCGAAGGTGCCGTACAACGAGGCCAGGTACGGCTCGAACGAGATCCCCGAGTCGGACGGCTACTGGAACTTCGTCAAGGACTGCACGACGGCCTGGTACGACAGCCAGAAGGCCGCCGGCAAGACCGACGCCGAGATCGAGCAGTACCTGGCCAAGTTCGACCAGTGGGACAGGTTCGACTACGACGGCGACGGCAACTTCGACGAGAAGGACGGCTACATCGACCACATCCAGCTGATCCACGCGGGTGAGGGCGAAGAGGCCGGTGGCGGCGAGCAGGGCGAGGACGCGATCTGGTCGCACCGCTGGTCCGCCTTCCCGAACGAGTCGACCGGGCCGGAGTTCAACCAGAACGGCGGCACGCAGATCGGCAACAGCGGCATCTTCGTCCGCGACTACACGACCGAGCCGGAGAACGGCGGTCTCGGTGTGTTCGCGCACGAGTACGGCCACGACCTGGGTCTGCCCGACCACTACGACACCTCGGGCGGCGGCGAGAACAGCACCGGGTTCTGGACCCTGATGTCCAGCGGCTCGTGGCTCGGCCACGGCGAGGACGCCATCGGCACCACGCCTGGCTACATGAGCGCGTGGGACAAGCTCCAGCTCGGCTGGCTCGACTACGAGGTGGCGTCGCACGACCAGAAGTCGACGCACAAGCTCGGCGTGGCCGCGCGTACCACGGCCAACCCGCAGGCGGTCGTCGTCGTGCTGCCGGAGAAGAAGGTCGTCACCGACTACAACAAGCCGGCCTCCGGCGAGTACGAGTGGTGGGGCGGCAGCGACGACGACCTGAACAACTTCCTCAGCAGGCCACTCGACCTGACCGGCAAACAGTCGGCCGAGCTCACCACGAAGGCCTGGTACGACATCGAGAAGGGCTACGACTTCGGGTTCCTCGAGGTGTCCGAGGACGGCGGTGAGACCTGGGAGAAGGTCGGCGACGAAGTCACCGGCTCGTCGAAGGGCAAGTGGACCGACCTGTCGTGGGACCTGTCGGACTACGCCGGCAAGGAGATCCAGTACCGCTTCAGGTACACCACCGACGGCGGGGTGCACGAGGACGGGCTCTTCCTCGACGACATCGAGGTGACAGCCGGCGGCGACACCGTCTTCAGCGACGACGTCGAGTCCGGTGAGAACGACTGGGAGGCCAACGGCTTCACCCGGATGACCGGTACGACCAGCGAGATGAAGGGCCAGTACTACATCGCGGAGAACCGCCGGTACGTCGACTACGACAGCACGCTGAAGACCGGCCCGTACCATTTCGGACACGCGAACACCAAGCCGAACTGGGTGCAGCACTACCCGTACCAGGACGGCCTGCTCGTGTCGTTCTGGGACGAGACGCAGGAGGACAACAACACCTCCGAGCACCCGGGTAAGGGCCTCGTGCTCCCGGTGGACGCGAACCCGAGACCGTTCTCGTCCAACGACGGGGTGGTGCAACGGAACCGGCACCAGGCCTACGACGCCACGTTCGGTGTCGAGAACAGTGATCCGCTCAAGCTGACCACCGAGGTCAAGAAGGGCAAGCGCTGGCAGGTCACCGTCGTGGACGTCCCGGCCCACGAAGGGGTGCCGGTGTTCGACGACAGCAAGCCGAAGGCCTACTGGTCGGGGCAGAACCCGACCGGGTCCGTCCAGGTGGCCGGCGTCGGCGTCCAGATCGAGGTCACCGGGCAGTCCGCCGGTGGCGAGACCATGGACGTGGCTGTGCAACCGGCCGCCTGATTCCGGCTACGCAGCGGTCGAGGGGCCCCGCGGTGCGTGTGCACCGCGGGGCCTTTTCGCGGCCGAGGGAACCGCGATCGCGCCGTGGACAGTCTGAGCTTCGCCGCTAGGGGACGGGGGAGTTCATGGCGAGGCATCGGGGCAGTGCGGGGTGCGCGGCGGTGGCGTCGTGACCGACTTCGCGACGTTGCGGACGGTGAACCCGGGTGCGCTTTACCAGGCGGGCCAGGATCTCCAGCATGTCGCCCAGGGCCAGCAGGTCGCGTACCGGGACTACGTGCCGATGGTGGTGCTCCCGATCGAACGCGGTGCGATCTGGGCGCAGGATCCGGCACAGCCGATGGCCGGCGACGTGACCCACGGGCTCGCGAAGTCGTTCGACACGGCGTCGATCCACATGACGTCCGCGGCGACGACCTGCATGACGCTGTTCCTCGAGCTCACTGCGGCGAAGAAGACCATGGAGCAGGTGGTCGATCTCGCGGAGCGGATCGGGTTCGTCGTGCACGGCGACGGCACCGTCACGCCCGGTCAGGAACAGCTGGACAACATCGACCTGCAGAGGAAGTACGGGTCGCCGGTCTCGGGCCACCTGGAACGGCAGATGTACAACCAGGCGACCGGTTACCAGGAGGTCATCGCGCTCGCCGTCAAGCGGGCCACCGACGCCGACGAAGCCTGCACGAAGATGCTGCGCGAGATCGCGGACAGCTACCTGGTGCTCGCCAGCACGAGCATGCCCGGGTTGCGGAAGCTGGCCGACGACGCGAACACCGAGGCCGCCGAGCAGTACGGCCGCGTGCTGCAGATGCAGGAGCGGCTGGCGGCCGAGGCGACGAGGGCGGCCGAGGACCTCGACCTGAAGCAGTGGGGTCTGCCGGGCCAGATCTGGGGGATCTTCAAGGGCCTGTGGAGCGGGATCGAGGGTCTCTACCACCTCGGCGACGTGATGCACCGGGCGTCGGAGGGCGACCCGGAGGCACTGGCACAGCTGGACCAGATGGTCGACGAGTTCGACCTGGGCGACCTGATCGCGCTCGACAAGCTGAAGGAGGGCCGCTGGGGCGAGTTCATCGGCGTGAACGCATGGTGGTTCATCCCGATGGGCAAGCTCGGCACCCTGACCGGCAAGACCGGGACGGCACTTGTACGAACTGCGCGCCAGACGCTCGCGAACGTGATGGCGGCCGGCAAGGTGCCGGCCGGCGTGCGTGCGGCCAACTCCGTGACCGCGGTGGAGTCGCGGGCCGTGGTCGCCCAGAACTTCCGCGAGGTGCTCGGCGTCAACGCCGACCGCTTCAACCGCGGCGTCCCGGGGCACAATACGAACTGTCTGGACTCCGCCAAGGCCACCGACATGACGCTCGACACCGGCATCACCACGGTCGCCAAGCCCTCGCAGGTGTCCAGCCCACGGGACCTCGTCCAGCACTACGGCAGGCCGCTGGAGGACGTAGGTTCGTACGGCGAGGTCATCCACAGGATGCAGAACGCCGGTGACGGCGCAAGGGGCATCGTGCTCGGCACCCGCGACGGCATGCCAGGGCACGCTTTCAACGTGGTGAACAAGAACGGCGAGATCTACTTCATCGACGGGCAGACGGGGCAGCTCGCCTACCTCGAGGACTTCGCCAGTATGAAGTTCCTGCCGACTACCTGAGGAGCAACGAGATGGACATCGATACTGCGACCCAACGGGCGCGTGCCTACCTGGAACAGCAGCTGCCGCCCGAGACACCGGAGGTCGCCATCGACGGCCGCAAGGTGCTCGAGCGCGACTGGAGCTACACGTTCTTCTGGAACTCCGCGGAGTACCTGCGGACGGGCGACGACATGAGCCAGCTGTGGGGCAACGCGCCGGTCGTCGTGCCGAAGGACGGCAGCGACGCCTTCACCCTCGGCACCCACCGTCCGACCGACGTGCTGCTCGACGACTACGAACAGCAGCACGGCATCCCGCACGGAGGGCAACGTGAGCGTGCTCTGGGCCGGACCGGCGGTGGCTCGGCCGGGCCACGGCTCGCCTCGCGGGTCGACGAGCGCGACGGGCGGCCGGGGCCGGACCGGCGGGCGCAGCGGGAGTGGTGAGCGTCCGGGTGTACGCAACGAAAGGGGGGAACGATGGGCAGTTGTAACGTCGCGGCCCTACGGGCCGTGGGCAACAACGCGCGCGGCTTCGAGGACCGGGCGAAGGCCAGTAGCCGTGCCGTGGGCATGGTGACGGGCTCGGCGGCGGCTGGGCGAAGCGGCACGCTGCTCGCCGGCAAGGAGCTGGACCGGCTGGTGAGCTCATGGCGGGACGGGCAGTTCCACGCCCAGGCGGTCAGCCTGCTGTCCGTCGGCGACAAGATCGTCACGACGGCCAACCACTACGGCGGCACCGACAACGTGATGGCCAACGAGTTCCACTACGAGCCCTCGCTGGCCGACCGCAAGGGCATCTAGGCGTCGCCGTCGAACTCGGCGCGTACGGCTGCGCGTAGCTCCGCGTCCGCGAGGAAGTCGGCGACCGTGCAGGCGAGGCCGACGGCGCCGTCAGCCACGCCGCGGTCACCCTCGCTGCCGCGCGCGCAGCGCGCGAACTCCTCGGTGTGCAGCGACACCTCGGGCGGCGCGACGGCCAGCATCGGGTGGATGCCGGGCACCTGCGCGCTCACGTTGCCGAAGTCCGTCGACGCGACGAGCGTCTCCGGCACGACGCCGTCCGGCAGTACCGTGCGTCCGCGGTCGCCCAGGTGGTGCGCCCAGCGCGCGGCGAGCGTGTGGTTGTGCGTGATCGGCAGGTACGGCGGCACCGGGTCCCAGTCGACCTCCGCGGTGGTGCCGGTCGCTCCCGCCGCCGCGAGGAACACCTCGTGCAGCCTGTTGCACAGGTCGTCGAGCGTGGCCTGGCCGGCTGAGCGCGCGTAGTACTGCAGCGCCGCACGCGCCGGCACCACGTTCGGCCGGTGGCCGCCGTCGGTGACGATCCCGTGCACCCGGTCCGACGACGGCAGGTGCTGCCGCAGCGCGGCGACCCCCTGGTACGCGGTCACCGCGGCGTCGAGCGCGTTGCGGCCCATGAACGGCATGGCGGCCGCGTGCGCGGCGACACCGTGGTACGTGACGTCGACCGCACGGCGGCCGAGGAACGGGTGCGTCGCCACGTCGTAGCTGAACGGGTGCACCATCACCGCCGCGTCCACGCCGTCGAACGCGCCCGCGGCGAGCATGTGCACCTTGCCCCCGCCGCCTTCCTCCGCCGGCGTGCCGAGCAGCTCGACGGTGCCGCCGAGCGTGCCCACCTGCTCGGCGAGGGCGAGCCACGCACCCACGGCGCTGGCACAGATGACGTTGTGGCCACAGGCGTGCCCGATGCCGGGCAGCGCGTCGTACTTCGCGACGACGGCCACCCGCGGGCCGTCGCCGCCACCCGCCGTGGCGCGCAGCGCCGTGGGTATCCCGTACGCGCCCACCTCCACCCGGTGGCCGTGGCGCCGCAGCAGTTCCGCGACCGCGGCGACCGCGTGGTGCTCCTCGTACGCCACCTCCGGGTGGTCGTGCACGTCGTGGCTGAGTGCCACCAGCTCGGGGAGGTCACGGGTGACCGCGGCGGCGAGCGCAGCGGTCACCGCCTCGGGCGCACCACCGTGTGGCGACGAGAGTGGCTCTGCGGTGGCCACCCGGCGCGCGGTGGTCGCGTAGAGGGCGTCCAGGTAGGCGGTGCTCGGCTGCGGCGTCATCGGGCGACCTGCGCGCGCTGCCCGGTGCGCAGCGACTCCTCGATGGCGAACGCGACGCGCGCCGCGGCCATCCCGTCCTCGATGGTCGCCGCGACCCGGCCGCGACCCGCGATCGCCGCGACCCACTGCTCCACCTGGTAGCGCAACGTGCCGAGCACGCGGCCGCCGACCTCGGGCCAGTGCAGCGCGTCGGCCGCCTGCTGCCCGCGGCCGCCGGCGACCAACACCTCGTCGCCGCCGCGGATCTCGACGGTGCCACCGGTGCCCACCACGACCGTGGACGCCTGCAGGCCGTGTGGCCGGCCGTCCGCCAGCGCCCAGGTGAGCTCGACCTGGGCGACGGCGCCGTTCGCGCACTCGAGCAGCGCGAGAATGGTCGCGTCCACGTCCAGCGGCCAGTCGGCCGGTCGCGTGCTGACGGCGTGCACGCTGCGGACAGGGGAGTCTGCGAACCACGCGACGGCGTCCAGGTCGTGCACCCCGAGATAGTAGAGCAGCGATGTGCGGCCGGCCACCCGGTGCGCGGTCTGCAGCCGACTGCGCCTGACGGTGGTGATGTGCACGATGCTGCCGAAGTCGTCGGCGTGCACGGCATCGGTGGCCGCCGCGTAGCGCGGGTCGGCGCGGAGCAGGTGCGCGCTCGCGTGCACACCGGGTGTGCCGGCGAGCCCGGCAGCCAGCTGGTCGAGGTCGGCCGCGGTGCTCGCGACCGGCTTCTCCAGCAACAGGTGCAGACCCGCGCCGGCGGTCGCGACCGCGGGCGCGACCTGGACGGACTCCGGCAGCGCCACGATCACCGCGTCCGCGACGTCCGCGTCGAGCAGTTGGCGGACGTCGGAGTACGCGGCCGCGCCGCAACGTTGCGCCGTCTGCTGTGCGAGCTGCTCGTCGGCGTCGCACACGGCCGTCAGCTCGGCGCCGGCGACGTCCGCGGCGATCGTCGCGTACCGCTGTCCCATGAATCCCAGGCCGAGTACGGCCAGCCGGATCCGTTCAGGCATTCCTCTCCTTGTCGGTCGTGGTGAGTTCCCGCTCCGCCGGGACGTACTGGTGCCGGTTGGTCAGCAGCGTCGCCTCCGGGTCGGCTGTCGGGTCTGGCCTGGAAACCAGGCTGCCGACGACGATGGCGATGGCGGCGACGCCGAACGCCGCGTACACCGGGGTGATGCCGAAGAAGCCGAGCGCGGCGTCCCCGTTCACCACCCACGACGCGACGGCTACGGCCACCGTCGCGGAGCCGCCGCCGACGATCGCCCACCACGCCCCCGTGGTGGTGGCACGTCGGGACAGCCACGCCGCGGCAGCCACGACGAACAACCCGCCGGTCGCCACCCCGTTGCCGAGGACGAACAGCTGGTTGAGGTCGGGGATGGTGAACGCGAGCAGCAACCCGATGCCGCAGACGACGACCGTGCACAGCCGCGCTGCACGCACGAGCTTCGCCTGGTCGGTGACGCCGCCGCGTCGCTGGTAGATGTCGCGGACGAAGTTCGCCGTGGCGTCGAGCACCATCGAGTCGAGCACGGACATGATGGCGCCGACCAGCGACACCGCGAAGAGCGCACCGACCCAGGTCGGCATCTGCTCCAGGTAGAGGTATGGCAGCGCCTGTGCCGGGTCCGTTCCCTCCGGCACCGCGGCGCGGGCGAGCACACCGATGAGCACCGGCAGCAGCAGGCTGACGAAGGAGAGCGCGGTGCCGATGGTCATGCCACGGAACGCGGTGTTCGTCCTTGGCCGCGTACGACCGTTGCCACATCGGTTGGTAGATGAAGTAGTACGGGCCGGACGCGGCGATCACGCCGAAGAAGACGCCCCACCCGGTGGCGGCCAGGCTCCAGGTGTGCGGCACCGTCGGCTCGGTCAGCGGAGCAGTGCCGACGTCCGCGAACAGCATGACCAGCAACACGATCGGGCCAACCGTCTGCAGGACGGTCTGCAGGCCGTCGGTGACGATGACCGACCGCAACCCGCCGAGCAGGCAGTAGGCGACCGTCACCAGCACCGAGACGACCATGGACAGCGACATCGACCAGCCGAGCACGACCGACATCACGCCGGCCATCGCCAGGATCTGCATGCCGGTCAGCAGCACCGAGCGGCACATGGTGAACACCGCGGCCGGCACCCGTACTCGTTCGCCGAACCTGAGCACGAAGAAGTCCGGCAGTGTGAACTGCCTGATCCGCCTGATGTAGCGGACGAACAGCAGCGCCCAGACCATGGTGAACACGTACGCGGACAGGAACGGCACCGCGGCGGTGAGGCCGGTCTCGAACGAGCCCGCGGTGACGGCGATGAGCGTGCCGCCACCGATGTGCGTGCCGACGACGGTGCCGATCAGCGGCCACAGCTTGACCTTCCGGCCGGCGACCGAGAAGTCGTCCTGGGTGGCGATGTCCTTCCTGTGGTACAGCCCAAGCAGCAGCACGAGGGCGAAGTAGGCGACGAAGACGATGACTACGGCGGCGGAACTCTGCATGACGTAGCCCTTCCTACGGACAGAGGGTGGGGGCGCAACGGCTGGGTTGCTAGTCGGCCGGCGCTACGGACAGCTGACCGGTGACGGCGGTGGCGATCTCGTCGAGTACCGCGACGAGTTGTTGTCGTTCCCTGAGTACGCGCGACAGCGGGCCGACCGCGCTGAGCGCGCCGACGACCTCCGTGCCGCTCCACACCGGCACCGACACGGCGCCGACGTCCGGGTCCAGCTCCCCCTTGCTGACCGACATACCGGTGTCGCGTATCTCCGCGAACTCGGCGAGCAGTGCGTCGATGTCGGTGGTGGTGTCGGCCGTGAACCGGGCGAGCGTGCGGCGGCCGAACAGCGCACGTTGCTCGCGTTCTGTGCGCCAGGCGAAGAGCACCTTCGCGCCCGCGCCCGCGTGCCCAGGCACCCGACCACCGACCTGGGTGGAGTACCTGACGGGCGTGGGTCCCTCGACGGCGGCCAGGCAGTGCGCCTCGTCGCCGTCTGGAACGGTGAACAGCGCGGTCTCCTTCGTGCGCCTGGCGAGCTCGCGCACCCGTGGCCGGACGAACGTAAGGAGCGGGTTGTCGCGGGCGGCGAGCTGACCGAGCTCGAAGATCGCCATGCCGAGCCGGTAGCACCTGGTCTCTGGGTCGACGAGCAGGAAGCCGCGATGCACGAGCGTGCCGAGCAGCCGGTGCGTCACCGACTTGTCCCAACCCAGGTGGCGCGCCAGGTCCGCGGCACGCCACTGTTGGTGGTCGGCGTCGAACGCGAGCAGCACCCGCAGCGCCCGGTCGACGGTCTGCAGCGGGGCGGCGTTCTCGGTCACGCCCATGGTGACCTCCACCCGGTGTCGCCCTGCCACACCGTCTTCGGCCGCATGTACTCGTACTGCGCCTCCACGCCGAGCTCCAGCCCGACACCCGACTGGCGGCGCCCGCCGTACGGCACGGCGGGGTGCAGCCGGTGCACGGTGTTCGCCCAGACGATGCCGGCGTCCAGCTGCCGCACCGCTCTGCGCACCTGGTCCTGGCGGGTGCCCCAGACGGTGGCGGCGAGGCCGTACTCGGTGTCGTTGACCAGCGCGATGCCCTCGTCCAGGTCGGCGTACGTCGTGACGGTGAGCAGCGGCCCGAAGATCTCCTCGCGGAACAGCCGCGACGTCGGTGCG
Organism: Streptosporangiales bacterium; assembly: GCA_009379825.1. Lineage (NCBI taxonomy): Bacteria > Bacillati > Actinomycetota > Actinomycetes > Streptosporangiales > Streptosporangiales bacterium. Next base: position 921 of record WHTA01000096.1, on the reverse strand, counting down.
ACGCCGTCGACGACGGTCGGGGCGAACCACCAGCCGTCCTCGAAGCCCGCCGGGTGCAGCCGGTCGCCGCCGACCACGACGGTCGCCTCGGACTTGGCGAGTTCCGCGTACTCGACGATGCGGTCCAGCTGCTCGGCGGAGATGATCGCGCCGACGTGGGTGCGCTCGTCGCGCGGGTCGCCCACCCGTAGCGCCCGGGTGCGCGTGCCGACCCGTTCGAGCAGCGCGTCGTGGGCCTCGCGGTGCACGAGCACCCGGCTGCCGGCGGTGCAGGTCTGGCCGCTGTTCACGAACGCCGTATGAACGATCGCGTCGGCGGCCGCGTCCAGGTCCGCCTCGGGCAGCACGAGCGACGCGGTCTTGCCGCCGAGCTCCAGCGTGAACGACGTGAACGACGTGATCGACGTGGTGCCGTGTGCCATCAGCTGCCTGCCGGTGGCGCTGCTGCCGGTGAACGCGACCTTCGGCACCCGCGGGTGGCCGGCAAGCGCGGCGCCCGCCGTCGGGCCGTCGCCGGTCACCACGTTCACCACGCCCGGTGGCAGCCCGGCCTGGTCGGCCAGCTCGGCCAGCCGCAGCGGCACCAGCGGCACCAGCGGCGTCTGCTCGGCCGGCTTGACCACGACCGTGTTGCCGCACGCGAGGATCGGCGCGACCTTCGTGGCGAAGTTGGAGGCCGGGTAGTTCCACGGCGTGATGGCCGCGACCACGCCGTACGGTTCGTACGTGGTGTAGGTGAGCTCGGCGTCGCCGACCGGGATGGTGGCGCCGCGGATGGTCTTGTCCCGCGTCAGACTTTGTGGCAGGACGGTTGAGTCAGTCCTGAAGGAGAGTCCGACACATGGGAAGACCACCCTCGATTCCGGTGGAGAAGAGGACGCGGATCGTGTTGAGTGTGCTGGCTGGCGAGGTCACGGTCGC
>WHTA01000095.1 GCA_009379825.1 Streptosporangiales bacterium | reverse complement strand
GCGGCACCGTGCAGGACGGACCCGTTGCGGGCGGTTACCGGGTCACCGCACAGCTACCGTCGACGACCTCGAGGAGCAGGCGATGACCATCCGGGTGCTACTCGTGGACGACCAGGAGCTGGTGCGTGCCGGCTTCCGGGTGCTGGTGGACTCCGCCGACGACCTCGAGGTGGTCGGCGAGGCGAGCAACGGCGCTGAAGCCGTCGAGCTAGCCAGGAGCCGGCGCGCGGACATCGTGCTGATGGACATCAGGATGCCGGTGCTGGACGGGCTGGAGGCGACCAGGAAGATCGCCGCCGACGACACCCTCGCCGGGGTGCGCGTGCTGGTGCTGACCACGTTCGAGATCGACGACTACGTCGTACCGGCCTTGCGTGCCGGTGCCAGCGGTTTCCTGGTGAAGAACGCGAAACCGGCCGTGCTGCTGGACGCGATCCGTACGGTGGCGGCCGGCGAGGCGCTGCTCTCCCCCGGCGCGACGAAGGCGGTGATCAGCAAGTTCCTCGAGCTGCCGGCAACGGACGCGCACGCGGCCGAGCGGCTCTCTGTCCTCACCGAGCGCGAGCGCGAGGTGCTGCAACAGGTAGGCCACGGCAAGTCCAACGACGAGATCGCCGAGGACCTGGTGCTCAGCCCGTTGACGGTGAAGACCCACCTCAGCCGCATCCTCACCAAGACCGGTGCACGCGACCGCGCCCAGCTGGTGGTGCTCGCCTACGAGACCGGCCTGGTCCGTCCCGGGCACCACACCTGAGGCGGGACCTTCAGGGGCTCACTGCGGCGGCGACGATCCTCGGCAGCACCTCGCTGATCCGGGTGCGCAACACCGCGTCGGCGAGGTCGTCGTACGGGGTGGGCTCGGCGTTCAGCACGACCAATTTGGCCGACGAGCCCATCGCTATGTCGCAAAGGCCGGCGGCCGGGTGGACGGTCAGCGAGCTGCCGACGGCCAGGAACACCCGGGCGCTGGCGGCCGCCGCGAACGCCTGCCGCCACACCCGCTGGTCGAGCTCCTGACCGAACGAGATGGTCGCCGACTTCAGCATGCCGCCGCACTCCGCGCACGGCGGGTCGTCCTCGCCGGCCTCGACCCGGTCGAGGACCGGCCGCATGCCGAACCTGGCACCGCAGTCCAGGCACTCCACCTCGTGGATCGTGCCGTGCACCTCGATCACCCGGCCGGCGCTGTTGCCGGCCGCCTGGTGCAGGCCGTCGATGTTCTGCGTGACGACGGCCACCAGACGACCGGCGTGCTCGAGCTCGACCAGCGCCCGGTGGCCGTCGTTGGGCTCCGCGGCCCACGCGGCATGCCGCAGCCTGCCCTGCCAGGCGCGGCGTCGTACGTCCGGGTCGGTGATGTACGACTGCAGCGTGGACAGCTCCTGTGCGGCGGGATCCTGCCGCCACACGCCCTGCGGCCCGCGGAAGTCGGGGATGCCGGAGTCGGTGGAGATGCCCGCACCGGTGAGCACCGTAACCTCGCGGGCCTCCACCAGCCACTCGCTGACCCGCCGCTCCACGTCGGTCACCGGGTCGGAAGTCATCCGGTCGGCCCTCGCCTCAGCGTGCGAAGACCGGGGTGACGGTCGCCCGGGCGAGCGTGTGGAAGTGCATGTTGAACCCGACGACGGCCGGCGTCGCGTCGGAGTCCAGGCCGAGCGACTCCACGTCCAGGGCGTGCACGGTGAAGACGTAGCGGTGCGCCGGGTCGCCCTCGGGCGGCGCGGCACCACCGAACTCCTTCTTGCCGAAGTCGCTGCGCGCGTGCGTCGCGCTTGTCGGCAGCCCCTCCATGTCACCGGTGCCCGCGCCGGCCGGCAGCTCGGTCACGCTGGCCGGGATGTCGAACAGGACCCAGTGCCAGAACCCGCTGCCGGTCGGGGCATCCGGGTCGAAGCAGGTCACCGCGTAGCTCTTCGTCCCGTCCGGCGCGCCCTGCCAGGCCAGGTGCGGTGACACGTTCTCGCCGCTGAGCTGCTGCTGACTGGACAGCGTCTGCCCGTCGGTGAAGTCGTCGCTGCGCACCTCGAAGGTGGGCACCTCGGGCAGCCACTCGTACGGCAGCTGCGCCCGCTTCCCGTCCGTCATTCGTACCTCCGCGTCGTCGAGACGGATTGGATCTTGCGTCCCCCTAGGTCTACCAGCTCGTGAACAGCGGCATGCCTTCCGCATAGCCGGCGCCGCTCTGCACGCCCACCACCGCCCGGTCGTGCAGCTCGTCGAGCGTCCGCGCGCCGGCGTACGTGCAGGCGCTGCGCAGCCCGGCGACGATGCTGTCGAGCAGGTCCTCGACGCCTGGCCGCTCCGGGTCGATGTACATGCGCGCGCTGGAGATGCCCTCCTCGAACAGCGCCTTCTTCGCCCGGTCGAACGGCGACTCCTCCGAGGTCCTGCTGCGCACCGCGCGGGCGGACGCCATGCCGAAGCTCTCCTTGTACATCCGGCCGTCGTTCGACTCGTGGAAGTCGCCCGGCGACTCGTGCGTGCCGGCGAACCACGACCCGACCATCACGTTCGACGCCCCGGCCGCGAGCGCGAGTGCGACGTCGCGCGGGTGCCGCACACCACCGTCCGCCCACACATGCCTGCCCGTCTCGCGCGCGGCGGCGGCACACTCGTACACCGCGGAGAACTGCGGGCGGCCGACGCCGGTGCGCATCCTCGTGGTGCACATGGCGCCGGGCCCGACGCCGACCTTCACGATGTCCGCGCCGGCCGCGACCAGGTCGTGCACCCCGTCGGCGGTCACCACGTTGCCACCGACGAGCGGCACCGCGGGCGCGAGGGCACGCACGGTCTCGAGCGCCTCGATCATCTTCTCCTGGTGCCCGTGCGCCGTGTCGATCACCAGGCAGTCGACACCGGCCGCGAGCAGGGCGCCCGCGCGCTCCGCCACGTCCCCGCCAACACCCATCGCGGCGGCGACGCGCAGCCGGCCGGACGCGTCCAGCGCCGGCTCGTACAGCGCGGACCGCAGCGCGCCCTTCCGCGTCAGCAGCCCGACCAGCCGGCCGGACGGGTCGACGACCGGGGCCAGCCTGCGGTGCGCGGAGTGCATGGTCTCGAACGCCCGGCGCGGCTCGATGCCCTCGGGTACGGTCAGCAGCTCCGCGGACATCAGCTCGGTGAGCTGGGTGAACCTGTCCACGCCTGCGCAGTCGGCCTGCGTGACCACGCCGACCGGAGCGCCCGCGCCGTCGACCACGACCGCCGCGCCGTGCGCCCGCTTCGGCAGGAGCGCGAGCGCGTCGCTGACCGTGGCGTGCGGGTCGAGGGTCACCGGTGTCTCGTAGACGGGGTGGCGCTGCTTCACCCAGCCGACCACCTCGCTGACCACCTCCACCGGGATGTCCTGCGGGATCACGGCCACCGCACCGCGGCGGGCCACGGTCTCGGCCATCCGCCGGCCGGAGATCGCTGTCATGTTCGCAACGACCACGGGGATGGTCGCGCCGGTGCCGTCGGTGGTAGCGAGGTCGACGTCGAACCTGGAGCCGACCGACGAGCGGCTCGGCGCCATGAAGACGTCGTCGTAGGTCAGGTCCTGGCCGGGCTTACTGCCGTTGATGAATCGCACGATGCAAGGATCATACGGGCCTGACGCTGCGCCAACCCATTCGCCACCGGGTGCCGGCACCTGCCAAGATGCCCCCATGGATCTTGGACTCGCTGGTCGGGTGTACATCGTCACGGGCGGCACCAAGGGGCTCGGCCGTGCGACGGCCGAGGCGCTCGTCGCCGACGGTGCCCGCGTCGTCGTCTCGTCCCGCTCCGAGGAGCACGTGCGCGAGACGGTGACCGAGCTGGGCGCGGAGAACGCCACCGGCCTGGTCGTCGACAACGCCGACCCGGCGAGCCCGCGGCAGCTGGTCGACGCCGCGTACGACGCGTACGGCCGGCTCGACGGCCTGCTGGTCAGCGTGGGCGGGCCGCCGGCCGGCCCGGTGAGCAACATGACCGACGAGCAGTGGCAGCAGGCGTTCGACTCGGTGTTCCTCGGTGCCGTACGGCTGGCGACCACCGTCGCCGGCCGGCTGACCGACGGCGGCTCCATCGCCCTCGTGCTCTCCACCTCCGTCCGCGCCCCGATCCCACAGCTGTCCATCTCCAACGGCCTGCGGCCCGGCCTCGCCATGGTCGCGAAGACGCTCTCCGACGAGCTCGGCGACCGCGGGGTGCGGGTGAACAGCCTGATGCCCGGCCGCATCGACACGGAGCGTGCCAGGGAGCTCGACGCCGCGACCGGTGACGCGGCGGCGGCCCGCAAGGAGCGGTCCGCCGGCATCCCGCTGCGCAGGTACGGCACACCCGAGGAGTTCGGTCGGGTCGCCGCTTTCGTCCTCTCTCCTGCCGCATCGTACATGACCGGCAGCGTGTTGGCGGTCGACGGTGGCGCACTACGAGCACTCTGAACCACCCCAGCTGCGCCCTCGGCGAAGACGCCCCCCGCCCGCTAGCCAACTACGCCGGGCTGTTCGACGCGCCCGCCGTGCGGGGCTTCGTCGCGTTCGGGCTGCTCGGCCGGATGGCGATCGCCATGCTGTCGCTCGGCATCGTGCTGATGATCGCCGGGCTGACCGGGTCGTACGGGACCGCGGGTCTGATCGCCGGGGTCTCCGTGCTCGCCGGTGCCGCGGGCGCCCCGCTGCTCGGCCGGCTCGCCGACAGGTACGGCCAGGGCAGGGTGGTCACCCTCGCCGTGCCCGTGCACTGCGTCGGGCTGGTCGGCCTGGCCGGCAGCGCCGTGCTCGGCGCGCCCACCTGGGTGCTCGGCGTGTGGGCGGTGGTGACCGGCGGCTGCTATCCGCCGGTCGGCCCGTTCGTCCGGGCGCGGTGGGCGCACCGGCTGTCCGGCTCGCCGAAGCTCAACAGCGCGTACGCCCTCGAGTCGGTGTTCGACGAGCTGCTGTTCGTCACCGGGCCGGTGCTCGTCACCCTGCTCGCCACCCGGGTGCACGCGACCGCGGGCCTGGCCGCGGCGCTCGTGGTGACCGTCGTGGGCGGCATCGGGTTCGTCCGCCAGCGCGCCACCGACCCGCCGCCGCAGGTCAGGGACGGCCGCAGCGGGTTCGCGCTGCGGCAGCCTGTGGTGTTCCTGGTTACCCTCGTGACGCTGACGGCGGGCGTCTCGCTCGGCGCACTCGACGTGGCCGTGGTCGCGTTCACCGACGCGTCCGGCGTGCCGTGGGCGGCCGGCCTGGTGCTCGCGCTGTTCGCGGCGGGCAGTGCCGCCGGCGGGCTGACCTACGGCGCGCTGCCGCTGCGGGTGGACCCGCTGGCCAGAGTCGTCGCGACCGGCACCCTGCTCGGTGTGGCGTTCCTGCCGCTGGCGTTCCTGTCCTCCATCGGCCTGGTCGCCGCGTTCGCGTTCGTCAGCGGGGTAGCGATCGCGCCGCTGATCGTGTCGTGCACGACGCTGGTGGAGCGGGTGCAGAAGGACACCCTCACCGAGTCGCTGACCTGGGTGACCACCGGCATCCTCGTCGGCGTCGCCGTCGGTTCCTGGCTGGCCGGCAGGGTCGCCGACCTGACCGCCGGCAGCGGCGGCTTCCTCGTGGTGACGCCGGCGGCCGTCCTCGCCGCCGCGGTGACCTGGCTGACCGCCCTCGTGCTCCGCCGACGCTGACACCCGCCGGCGTCAGACCGGGATCGAGTCGTCGGCCTGGCTGGCAAACTGGGTGTGGTACAGGTCCGCGTAGAGGCCGCCGGCGGCCAGCAGCTGGTCGTGCCTGCCGCGTTCCACCACTCGGCCGTCGTCGAGCACGAGGATCAGGTCGGCGTGGCGCACGGTGGAGAGCCGGTGGGCGATGACCAGCGACGTACGCCCGGCCAGGGCCGTGTTCAGGGCCCGCTGCACCGCCACCTCGGACTCGGAGTCGAGGTGCGCCGTCGCCTCGTCGAGCACCACCACCGACGGCGCCTTCAGCAGCAGCCGGGCGATCGCCAGCCGCTGCTTCTCCCCGCCGGACAGCCGGTAGCCGCGCTCCCCGACGACGGTGTCCAGCCCGTCGGGCAGGCCGCGCACCAGGTCGCCGATGTGCGCGTCGTCCAGCGCGTGCCAGATCTCGTCGTCGGTGGCGTCCGCCCGCGCGTACTCCAGGTTCGCGCGCACAGTGTCGTGGAACATGTGCGAGTCCTGCGTGACCACCCCGACCACGTCGCGCAGATCGGCCAGGCGCACGTCGCGCACGTCCTGCCCGCCGACGCGCACCGCGCCGTCCTGCACGTCGTACATCCGCGGCACCAGGTGCGAGATCGTGGTCTTGCCGGCGCCGGACGGGCCGACGAGCGCGACCAGGTGCCCGGCCTCGGCGCGGAAGCTGACGTCGAAGAGCACCTGCTTCTCCGGCCGCTGGTCGAGCGTCGCCACCGACTCCAGCGACGCCAGCGAGATCTCGTCGGCCGTCGGGTACCTGAAGTCGACGTGGTCGAACTCGATGGTGGTCGCCTCTTCCCTGGTGAGCGACCTGGCGGCCGGCCGGTCGTCCACCGCGGGCTCCAGGTCGAGCACCTCGAACACCCGGTCGAAGGACACCAGCGCGGTCATCACGTCCACGTTCACGTTCGAGAGCGCGGTCAGCGGGCCGTACAACCTGGTCAGGTACGCGGTCATCGCGACGACGGTGCCGACGTCGAGCAGCCCGCGCACGGCCTCGATCCCGCCCCAGCCGTAGACCAGCGCGGTGGCGAGCGCCGCGATGAGGGTCAGCGCCGCCATGAAGAAGCTGCCGTACACCGCCTGCGTGACGCCGATGTCGCGCACCCGGCCGGCCCGCCCCTGGAACGCGTTGTCCTCGCGGTCGTGCTGGCCGAACAGCTTCACCAGCATCGCGCCCGCGACGTTCAGCCGCTCGGTCATCAGGGTGTTCATCTCGGCGTTGAGGTCGTAAGACTCCCTGGTGATCGCCTGCAGCTTCCGGCCGAAGTACCGCGCCGGCAGCAGGAACAGCGGCAGCAACAGCAGCGCGGTGAGCGTGATCTGCCAGGACAGGAAGAACATCGCGACCAGCGTGACGGTGACGCTGATCAGGTTGCTGACCACGTTCGCCAGCGTGGTCGTGAACGCGCGCTGTGCGCCGAGCACGTCGTTGTTCAGCCGGGAGATGAGCGCACCCGTCTGGGTGCGGGTGAAGAACGCGATCGGCATCCGCTGGATGTGCGCGAACACCTGCGCGCGCATGTCGTAGATCAGGCCCTCGCCGATCCGCGCGGCGATCCACCGCTGCACCACCATGGCGCCCGACGTGAGCACGGCGATGCCGGCCACGACCAGCGCGAGCACGACGATCAGGGGGATGTCCTTGCCGAGGATGCCCTTGTTGATGATCTCCCTGAACAGCAGCGGGTTCGCGGCGCCCAGGGCCGCGGAGACCCCGAGGATGAGGACCAGGACGGTGACCTGCCGCCAGTACGGCCGCGCGAACGCGCCGATCCTGCGGATCGTCTCCTTGCTGATCTTCTCCTTGGTGACGGACCGGTCCCTGGACATGCTGCGCATGCCCGTCCACCCAGGTTGTCCGCCGGGCATCATCACGAGCGTTCTCCGTCCAACGCGGGCGATTACACGATTACATCCACACCCGAAGAACGCTCCGCCCGCACACATTCTTCCGTACGCGGCCACGGTAGACCGACGGATCACCACCGGCCGTGGCGACCGCCTACTCGTTTTTCCTGCCGTCGGCACCTCCGTTCCCGGCCGTCGGTCGTCGGTGGTGGCTGACTCAGTGCGCGCCCGCCCGGCGGCGGGTCGCGCCGCCGCGACTGCGCAAGGTCACCCCGGACTCGTGCAGCACCCGGTTCACGAACCCGTACGACCGCTGCACAGCAGCCGCGATCGACCGGATCGACTCCCCATTCTCGTACCTCCGCCTGATCTCGGCGGTGATCTGCTCGCGGTCGGCACCGCTGATTCGCATGCCCTTCCTTACGTTGGCCACGCTTCCTCCCTCGTAGGAACGGTGGTCACTCACCTTCATGATCACGCGGCACCTGGGGAGATGTCAGTGGTTCGGCGAAACTCTTCTGCCGCCACCTGACAAGTCGAGCGGGGCGCCGCGGCGCGGCTTGCGCACAGCGTGACCGTGCCTACCGAGCGGGATCGGCGACGCCCGGCACCGTGACCATCAGCTCAGCGATACCAGCTCGAGGTAGCTCTCGTTCCACAGGTCCTCGTCGCCGTCGGGCAGCAGCAGCACCCGGTCCGGCTTCAGCGCCTCGACGGCGCCCTCGTCGTGCGTGACGAGCACGATCGCGCCCGGGTAGTGGTGGATGGCGCTCAGCACCTCCTCCCGGCTGGCCGGGTCGAGGTTGTTCGTCGGCTCGTCGAGCAGCAGGACGTTCGCGCTCGACACCACCAGCCGCGACAGCGTCAGCCGGGTCTTCTCCCCGCCGGACAACGTGCGGGTGGGCTGGTCCACGGTGTCGCCGGTGAACAGGAACGAGCCGAGCACCCGCCGCAGCTCGGTGTCGCTCATCGCCGGCGCGACGTCGCGCATGGTCTGCAGCACCGACGCGTCCGGCTGCAGCGTCTCGTGCTCCTGCGCGTAGTAGCCGAGCCGCAGGCCGTGCCCGGCGTCGACGGTGCCGGTGTCCGGCTCCTCCTGGCCGCCGAGCAGCCGCAGCAACGTGGTCTTGCCGGCGCCGTTCAGGCCGAGCACCACGACCCTGCTGCCCCGGTCGATCGCCAGGTCGACGTCGGTGAAGACCTCGAGCGACCCGTACGACTTGGACAGGCCGCGCGCGGTCAGCGGCGTGCGGCCGCACGCCGCGGGTTCCGGCAGCCGCAGCTTCGCCACCCGGTCGGCGCGGCGCTCCTCCTCCAGCCCGGCGAGCATGCGGTGTGCGCGGCGTTCCATGTTCTGCGCGGCACGCGCCTTCGTCGCCTTGTAGCGCATCCGGTCGGCCTGGGCCTGCAACCTGGACGCCTTCTGCTCCGCGTTCGCGCGCTCCCTGCGCCGCCGCCGTTCGTCGGTCTCCCGCTGCTCCAGGTACGCCGTCCAGCCGAGGCTGTACAGGTCGAGCACCGTGCGGTTGGCGTCCAGGTGGAACACCTTGTTCACCACCACGTCGAGCAGGGCGGTGTCGTGGCTGATGACCACCAGCCCGCCCCGTACGGACTTGAGATGGTCGCGCAGCCACAGGATCGAGTCGGCGTCGAGGTGGTTGGTCGGCTCGTCGAGCAGCAGCGACTCCGCGTCGCCGAACAGGATCCTGGCCAGCTCCACCCGCCGCCGCTGGCCGCCGGACAACGTGGCCAGTGGCTGGCCGAGCACCCGCTCGGGCAGGCCGAGGCTCGCCGCCATCGAGGCCGCCTCCGACTCGGCGGCGTAGCCGCCGCCGGCGAGGAACTGGGCCTCCAGCCGCGCGTGCTTGCGCATGGCGTCGTCGCGGGTGCGGCCGGTGCCCGAGGCTATCCGCTCCTCGTTCGCGCGCATCCGGCGCAGCACCTCGTCCAGACCGCGGGCGGACAGGATGCGGTCGCGGGCGAGGACGTCCAGGTCGCCGGTACGCGGGTCCTGCGGCAGGTAGCCCACCGCGCCGGTGCGGGTGACGCTGCCGGACGCCGGGATCCCCTCGCCGGCGAGCACCTTGGCCAGCGTGGTCTTGCCGGCGCCGTTGCGGCCGACCAGGCCGACCCTGTCGCCGGGCGCGACACGGAACGAGGCCTGGTCGAGCAGCAGCCGGGAGCCGGCGCGCAGCGTCAGGTCGGTAGCAACGATCATGAGTGGGTGTGCTTCCTTGGTCGAGGTCGGTTTGCGGTGGGCGAAACCGGCCGCCGACTCGCCTCGCTAGGCGTCACGGCGACCCCGGGGCAGGGTCAATCGACCATCAGGTGAAACACGCCGGCCATGTTACCCGGTCGCGCGCCGGCACCGCGACACGGTTATATGGGGTCGTGCAGACAGCGCGTATCCACGGTGCGGCCGACGTCCGTCTCGGCGACGAGCCGGTACCGACCCCAGCAGCCGGCGAGAGCCTCGTCCAGATCACGGCGGTCGGCCTGTGCGGCTCCGACCTGCACTGGTACGCCGAGGGCGGGATCGGCAGCATCGCGCTCGACCGCCCGCTGGTGGCCGGGCACGAGCTGGCCGGCGTGGTCACCGGCGGTGAGCTGGACGGCACGCTGGTCGCCGTCGACCCGGCCATCCCCTGCGAGCAGTGCGCGCAGTGCCACCGCGGCCACCGCAACCTGTGCCCGCAGGTGGTGTTCGCCGGACAGAGCCCGTGCGACGGCGGGCTGCGGGAGTACCTGGCCTGGCCAACGCACCTGCTGTTCCCGCTGCCCGACCCGCTCACCGCGACCGACGGCGCGATGCTCGAGCCGCTCGGCGTCGCGCTGCACGCGCTCGACCTCGGGCACGTCGCCGTCGGCACGACGGTGACGGTGGTGGGCTGCGGTCCCGTCGGCCTGTTGCTCGCGCAGGTGGCCCGGCTGGCCGGCGCGACCACCGTGTACGCGGTGGAGCCGCTGCCGCACCGGCGCGCAGCGGCGCAGCGACTCGGCGTGGACCTCGCCGTCGCGCCCGGCGAGCCGCTGCCGGCGGAGACGGACGTGACGTTCGAGATCGCCGGGCCGGGCGAGGCGGTCGAGCTGGCGATCCGGGCCACCAGGCCGGGCGGGCGCGTGGTGCTCGGCGGCATCCCGTCCGACGACCGCACCGCGTTCACCGCCTCGGCGGGCCGCCGCAAGGGCCTCACGCTCGCGCTGGCCAGGCGGATGAACGACGCCTACCCGCGCGCCATCGACCTGGTCGCGAAGGGGCTGGTCGACGTCCGGTCGCTGGTCAGCCACGAGTTCCCGCTCGCCGAGGTGGCGAAGGCGTTCCGGACGGCGGACGCCCGCGACGGCCTGAAGGTCGTGGTGCACCCCGACAGGTAGCGCCTCACCCCCGGCCGCCCGGGCATCGGTCAATCCGGCGGTTCCTCGTCGTCGGCGGGTTCCGGCGGCAGCACGGTGGGCCGCAGCTTCGCCCACAGCGCGAAGCCCGCGGCGAGCAGCAGCATGGGGATGCCGGACCAGAGGTTCACGTTGACTTCCAGCGGGTCACCGCTCGCGGTCGTCTTCGTCGAGCTGCCGAACAGGCCCATCAGCGTCACCACCAGGCCGAAGATGCCCATCAGCAGCGCGATGATCACCCGCAGGTCGAACAGTCCCGCAGTACGCCTTGCTGTCATCGTTCCACCTCACCAGAAGATCACGTTCAGGACGACGGCGATGACGAGCACCCCGACGCCGAGGACTACGGGCTTGCGGTACCACGCGTCGTCGCCCGGATGCGCCTCGCCCTTCAGCGTGTGCCGCGGCGTCAGCGACCACACCAGGCCGACCAGCTCCGCGTTGGGCTTCGGCTTCGTCACCAGCGTGACGAGCACGCTCATCACGATGTCGACCACGAACGCCGCGATCGCCGCGACGAAGCTCGGCCCCTGCCCGGACATGGTCAGCACGCCGAACGCGACCAGCCGGTCCACGGTGATCGCCGCCAATGTGCCTGCCACCAGGCCGAAACCACCGGCCATCGGCGTCATCCGCTTCCAGAACATGCCGAGCAGGAAGGTCGCGAACAGCGGCGCGTTGAAGAAGCTGAACAACGTCTGGAGGTAGTCCATGATGTTGTTGTAGCCAGCGGCGATGAACGCGGTGAGGATCGCGATCAGGCAGCCGCAGACGGTCGCGATCCTGCCCACCCTCAGGTAGTAGTCGTCCGGCTTGTCCTTGACGATGTACGCCTGCCAGATGTCGTACGTGAACACCGTGTTAAACGAGCTCACGTTGGCCGCCATGCCCGCCATGAACGCAGCGACCAGACCCGCGATGGCGACACCGAGCATGCCGTTGGGCAGCAGGTCGCGCAGCAGCAGCTCAAGCGCGTTGTTGTACGTCACCTCGCCGCCGGCGTAGTCCGGGTTCTCCGCGACCTTCGCCTTGTACTCGGCGAGCTCCGGCGAGATGACGGCGGCCAGCATGCCGGGGATGGCCACCACGAGCACCACGAAGCTCTTGTAGTACGCCCCGATCAGCGGAGTACGCCGAGCCGCGGACATGTTCTTCGCCGACAGGGCACGCTGGACCTCGGCGAAGTTCGTCGTCCAGTAGCCGAACGAGAGCACGAAGCCGAGGCCGAACACGATGCCGAGCACAGAGAGCACCGGGTCGGCGATACCGGTGAGGTTGGTGCCCGGCCACGAGGACAGCTGCAGTGCCGCGTCCGGGCTGTTGGCGGTGATCTTCGCGACCAGGCCGTCGTAGCCGCCCACCTTGTGCAGGCCGACGAACGTCACAGGCAGCAGCAGCGCCATGATGACGAAGAACTGCATCACCTCGTTGTAGATGGCCGCGGACAACCCGCCGAGCGCCGTGTAGACCAACACGATCAGCGCCGCCACCACGATCGACACCGACGTCGGCCAGCCGACCAGGATGTTGACCACCGTGGAGAGTGCGTACAGGTTCACGCCCGCGATCAGCACCTACGCGGCGGCGAAGCTGAGACCGTTCACCAGGTGCGCGAACCGGCCGAACCGGCGGAGCATGAACTCGGGGACGCTGCGCACCTTGGAGCCGTAGTAGAACGGCATCATGACCAGGCCGAGGAAGACCATGGCCGGTATCGCGCCGATCCAGAAGTAGTGCACCGTGGGGATGCCGTACGCCGCGCCGTTCGCCGTCATGCCGAACAGCTCGACCGCCCCGATGTTGGCGGAGATGAACGCCAGACCAGTGACCCACGCCGGCATCGACCGCCCGGACAGGAAGAAGTCCAGGCTGGACGACACCGAGCGCCTGGCCACCAGGCCGATGCCGAGGACGAAGACGAAGTAGATCCCCACCAGCAGGTAGTCGACCGGGGCCGCGCCGAGTCGCAGGCTGGACTCCGCGAGCACGTGCATGATTACCCTTCAGGCAAGAGACGCTGCAAAGATTTGCCTTTTGCGCAGAGGGCACCGTAACAGCAGCGATCACGAACGGCGAACTATCGACGCCGGACAGTCACGAAGATCACCGCACGTGGCTTGTCACCCGGGGTGATCCGTATGCACGGACCGCCCCACTCCCAAATCCGCGCGGCCGCTGGTCAACCACCCCGGGCAGCTAGCCGTCTTGCGTACGGGGTCCAAACCTCGGCGTGTGCACCTTGTCCACCACACCCCTCGGGCACACGGCGAGCGGGTGCGGTAGTTGGCTGCCCCAACCAGCTACCGCACCCATCCCCCGTCTACCCGCCCGCGCAGCACCGCCACACCAGGTGCGGTGGAGAACGGCAGCAGGTCGGCGGTCGAGTCCGGGGTACGGCACTGCACCTGCACCCAGTCCGCGAACCGGTACGGCCGGTGGTCGAGCACGGCCCCGAGGTGCCGCCGCAGCCGGGACATCTCCGCCCGCACCGTCACGGTGCGGTCCGCGTGGCCGAACAGCTGGCCGGCGAGCTCCGCGGCGGTCCGTCCCTCCGGCGCGGCGGCGAGCAACAGCAGCAGCTCCGCGTGCCGCGGGCTCAGCTGGTGCTCCCAGGTACCTGACGTGCCGCTGACCGTGAGCCGCCAGTGCCGCGGCCCGCGCAGGTCGAGCACCACCCGGCTCGGCGTCGCGGTCTCCGCCTCGGTCGGCCGGATCAACCAGCCGCCGGGCAACGGCTCCAGGTGGCACTCCCCGAACGCCGGCAGCCAGGTGCTGCGTTCGTCCACGCTCTGTGGCAGCAGCACCCGGTCGACCGGCGCCAGGCCGGACGCCGCCGCGACCCAGCCGTGCGCGTCGGTCACCAGCGCCTTGCCTTCGATCCTCGCCAGCACGGGTGCGGCGACCGCGCGCAGCCTGGCCAGGTCGTCGTGGTGCGCGCTGCGCAGCTGGCTCTCGGCCAGCCGGCACACCGCCTCGACGAGCGCCAGCGTGCTGGCGTGCACCGTGCGGGCCGGGCCGCTGACGTCCACCACGCCGAGCAGCGTGCCGTCGCGCGGGTCACGTACGGGCGCGGCGGCGCACGTCCAGGCGTGGTGGGTGCGGACGAAATGCTCGGCCGAGTAGACCTGCACCGGCCGGCGTACGACGGCGGCGGTGCCGATCGCGTTGGTGCCGACCGCGCACTCCGCCCAGCTGGCGCCCTCGACGAAGCCCAGCCGGTCCGCGCCCAGCTTCACCGACGTGCTGCCCTCGCGCCACAGCACCCGGCTGTCCCTGTCGACCACGACCATGATGTGCGCCGCGTCGTCGGCGACCTTCAGCAGACCGTCGCGCAGCACCGGCAGCAGCTCGGTGAGGTGCGACGTACGGCGGCGGCGTTCGACCTCCTCGCGGGCCAGCGGCACGGCGTCGCCGCCGCGGTCGGGATCCACACCCTGGTCGAGCACCCGGTGCCACGACTCGGAGATCAACGGCCGCACGATCGCCCCGATGGGCTCGCCGGCCAGCGCGGCTTCGTGCACGCGTGCCAGCGCACGCGCGTGGCGGACCGGGTCGGCGCCGACCGGGACCGCGGCTTCGAGACGTGCTGCTGATGCCACCGAACCTCCTGGGTCCGCTGGCACCAGTCTGCGTCAGGAGCGCAAGATCAAGATAGTCCCGCTAGGTCAGCGCCTCCCTTACCGAGGGGGGTGCCTCCATGTGCACCATGTGCCCGGCGTCCGGTACGACGGTCACCTTCGCGTCCGGCCGTGCCCGCCGGACGTTCTCCGCGTGCGCCGCCGGCAGGATCTGGTCCGCCGCGCCCCACACCACGGTGACCGGCACCGACAGCTGTGTCAGCGTGGCCACCGTGTCGATGCGTTGCCGGTCACCGTCGAGCAGGGTGTCGACCAGCCGGTGCAACGCCGCGTCGACGCCGTCCAGGCGCTTGTACTTCAGCAGGTCGTCCACCAGCTGCCTGGTCACCTGCCCGGAGTCGGCGAACAGCCGGCCCACCAACGGTTTCAGGTCGCGGCGCGACTGCGCCCCGGCGAAGCCGCGCAGGTACTCCGCGTCCGCCTCGGTGCCGCACCCGGCCGGCGCCACGAGGGTCAGCGACGCCACCCTTTCCGGCGCCTGCGCGGCCGCCGCGGCGATGACGGCACCACCCAGGGAGTGCCCGACCAGGTGCGCGCGCCCGGTCCCGGCTGCGTCCAGGAAGCCGAGCACTACTTCGGCGAGCGTGGCCAGCGACCCGTCGCCGACGTCCTTGCTCGACGCGCCGTGCCCTGGCAGGTCGACGGCGTGCACGACGTGCTTCGCCGCCAGCGGCTCCTGGACGAACAGCCAGGAGTTCGCGTCACCGCCGTACCCGTGCACGAGCACGACGGTCTCGCCCTCCTCGCCTGCGGTCACGTACGAGAGGGTGCGGCCGGCGACCTCCACGGTCGAGACGACCGGTCCCTCGTCGACCGCAAGCGTGCCCGCCGCGACCTCCTCCGCGGCCGCGGCGGCCGCCGCGTCGATCTCGCTGTCCGGCACGTCCGCCGGTGCCACCAGCGCGATGGTGGCGCTGACCGGCACGTCCGCGCCGACGTCGGCCACGAACCTGCGCACCACGCCGGCATCGGCGGCCTCCAGCGTGCCGGCGATCTTCTCCGTCTCGATGTCCGCCAGCTCGGTGCCGGCGGCGACCTCGTCGCCCTCGGCCACCAGCCACTCGATGACCTTGCCGTGCGTCATCGACAGGCCCCACTTGGGCATGGTGACCTTGTGGATCTCGCCCATCGGCTCACCGCTTCCAGTCGAGCACGGTCTTCACCGCGCCCACGACCCGCTGCGGGCCAGGAATGTAGAGGTCCTCGAGCGCGTCGCTGAACGGCACCGGCGTGTGCGGCGCGGTCACCAGCTCGATCGGCCCGCGCAGCGCGCCGAACGCTTTCGCGGCCACCATCGCCGAGACGTCCGCGGCCATGCCGCACCGCGGCGTCGCCTCGTCCACGACGACCAGCCGGCCGGTGTTCTCCACGCTCTCCAGCACGGTGTCCTCGTCGAGCGGGCTGGTGGTGCGCAGGTCGACGACCTCCGCCTCCACGCCGCTGTTCGCGAGCTCGTCCGCGGCCTCGGACGCGACGTGCACCATCCGGCCGAGCGCCACGACCGTCACGTCACCGCCGTCCCTGACCACGTTCGCCTCGCCGAACGGCAGCGCGTAGCTGTCCTCTGGCACGTCGCCTGTCATGTCGTACAGCGCCTTGTGCTCGCAGAAGATCACCGGGTCGTCGTCCCTGATCGCCTGGATCATCAACCCCTTCGCGTCGTACGGCGTCGCCGGCATCGCGACCTTCAGCCCTGGCACACTGGTGAACAGCGTGTACAGCGACTGCGAGTGTTGCGCCGCCGCACGCAGGCCGGCGCCGTACATGGTGCGGATGACGACCGGCGTCACGGCCTTCCCGCCGAACATGTACCTGAACTTCGCGGCCTGGTTGAAGATCTGGTCGAAGCAGACGCCCATGAAGTCGATGAACATCAGCTCAGCGACCGGTCGCATGCCGCGGGTGGCCGCGCCGATGGCGGCACCGATGAACGCCGACTCGGAGATCGGTGTGTCGAGCACCCGGCCCGGGTACTTGTGGTACAGCCCCTTGGTGACGCCGAGCACGCCACCCCAGGCGTCCATGTCGCCGTGCGCGCCCTCGCCGCCGGCATTGTCCTCCCCCATCACGATGACACTCTCGTCGCGGGCCATCTCCTGCGCCAACGCCTCGTTGAGGGCCTCTCGGTAACTGATGCTGCGTGCCATGGCCTTCTCCTCGTCGTCGGCAGGGTCAGTACTTCACGTAGACGTCGGTCTCGAGGTCCGCAGCCGTGGGCTTCGGCGCCTGCTTCGCCTCGGCGACGGCCGCGTCGATGAGCGCGGCCACCTCCGCGTCGATCGCGTCCAGCCGGTCCGCGCCGAGCAGGCCGGTCTCCGTGACCCGGTTACGGAACCGCGTCAGGCAATCGAGCCGCGCCTTCGCCTCGGCGACCTCGTCGCCGCGGTACGCCTGCTGGTCGCCCTCGAAGTGCCCGTAGTAGCGGGTGAACTTCACCTCGAGCAGCGTCGGCCCGCCGCCACCGCGGGCCCGTGCGACCGCCTCGCCGGCGGCCTCGTGCACGGCGAAGAAGTCGAAGCCGTCCACGATCACGCCGGGCATGCCGAACGCCGCGGCCCGGTCCGCGATGTTGTCCGACGCCACCGACCAGGTGCTCGCCGTGGTCTCCGCGTACCCGTTGTTCTCCGCGACGAAGACGACCGGCAGGTTCCACACCGACGCGAGGTTGAGCGCCTCGAGCGTGGTGCCCTGGTTGCTCGCGCCGTCGCCGAAGAACGTCACGCCCACACCGCCGGTGCCCTGCAGCTTCGCCGCAAGCGCCGTGCCGCAGATCAGCGGCGGGCCGCCGCCGACGATGCCGTTGGCGCCGAGCATCCCGCGGTTCAGGTCGGCGATGTGCATGGAGCCGCCCTTGCCGTGGCAGGCACCGGTCTTCTTGCCGTAGATCTCCGCCATCATCGACTTCACGTCGACACCCTTCGCGATGCAGTGGCCGTGCCCGCGGTGGGTGCTGGCGATGGCATCGCACCCGTCCAGGTGCAGGCACACCCCGGTCGCGGACGCCTCCTCGCCCGCGTACAGGTGCACGAAGCCGGGGATATCGCCGGTGGCGAACTCCTCGTGCACACGGTCCTCGAACCCGCGGATGGTGCGCATGATCCGGTACGCGTCGAGCAGGTCGTCGGCGCCTAGCTCGCCGGCGCCCGCTTCTGGCAGTGTCTGGGTCATGGTGGTCTCCTTCGTTGTCAGCGCATGACGATGCCGCCGTCGATGACGACGGACTGACCGGTCATGTAGTCGGAGTCGTGGCTGGCGAGGTACGACACGAACGCGGCGACGTCCGCAGGCTCCTGCACGCGGCCGAGCGCGATCGACCTGCTGCTCCGCTGCAGCGCCTCGCCCTTCGCCGTGCCGAGGTACGGACCCATCTGTTCGTCGATGAGGTCCCACATGTCGGTGCCGACGATGCCCGGGCAGTACGCGTTCACCGTGATGCCGCGCTTGGCCAGCTCCTTGGCCGCCGTCTGGGTGAGCGCCACCACCCCGAACTTCGTCGCCGAGTAGTGCCCGAGCAGCTCGTACCCGGCATGCCCGGCGATGGACGCGGCGTTGACGATCTTGCCGCCACCGCCCTGGGCGATGAACCGCTCCGCGGCCGCCTGGATCGCGTACACGACGCCGAACACGTTCACCGCGAAGAGCCGCTCCAGGTCGTCCGGCCGGATGTCGAGCAGCGACCGCACCTGGGCGATGCCGGCGTTGGCCACCATCACGTCCAGCCGGCCGAGCTCGGCGACGGCGTCGGCCACCAGCCGGAACACCGCATCGCGGTCGCTGGCGTCCGCCGGTAGCGCCACCGCCCTGCCGCCGGCCGTCTGGATCTCCGCCGCGACGTCCTTCGCGCGCTGTTCGTCCAGGTCGTTCACGGCGACCGCGAGGCCGTCGGACGCCAGCCGCAGGGCAATGCCCCTGCCGATACCGCGGCCGGCCCCCGTCACGATCGCAACCCGGTTCTCCTCGCTCAGTGCCTGCACGCGACCGCCTCCTCGCTTACTCCGGCGGGCGCCGCGGGGGCGCTCCAAGCCGGTACGGCCGCATCGCGGCCCCCACCTCCGGCGCGCTCGTCGGCTCTTTCGCTCATCCGCTCGCTCCTCTCCGGACGAGCCCGCGTGCGGCCGCCGCGGCCAGCACAGCGGGCACGTCCACACAGCGCGGCCCGTCGCCGCGCAGCCGGACCCGTGGGGTGTTCCCGCCGTCGAACTCGATCTCGCGCTCGCCGTCCACGGCGAGCACGCCGTGCGGCGCGGTGATCCTGATCTCCTCGCCGACCGCGAGCCGCCGCCACGCCTGCACGCCCACCGGCGTGACGAGACCGGGCGCGATCGGCGCCTGCACGACGTAGCGCGCGGTCGAGACCGGGGCGAACAGCACCGCGACGCCGGTGCGTTCGCTGCGCGGGCTGCGGCAGACCAGACCCGCGACCGAGGAGAGGCCCACAGCATCCGGCTCGGCGAAGGTGCAGAACAGCTCGGTCAGCGTGGCCGGGTCCCACAGCGCCCGCGCACCGACGTGCCGTGCCGTGGACACGCAGACGTCCACGAGCGCCAGCTCGGTGCGGTCGCCCGCGCGCACCTCGAGCGCGGTCGCGCGCCGTACGGCCTCCTGCGGGTCCACCGCGCCGACGGCGAGCAGCCCGGCCGCGAGCCCGGCCACCGTCGCCTCCCTGATGACGGGGAAGGCGTTGTTGGTGCCCGTCGACAGCGCGAGCAACGGGGTCTCGCCGCAGGCGGCCGCGGCCACCCGCGCGGT
>WHTA01000094.1 GCA_009379825.1 Streptosporangiales bacterium | reverse complement strand
GAGCAAATCAGTCAAGGGTGTGGCTGCGCTGCCGAGAAGGTCGGCATGCCAGCTGCAGTCGATGCATGCCGCAACGGGTAGCGAGACCGGCGGGGTTGAGGCGCTATGAGCAAATCAGTCAAGGGTGTGGCTGCGCTGCCGAGAAGGTCGGCATGCCAGCTGCAGTCGATGCATGCCGCAACGGGTAGCGAGACCGGCGGGGTTGAGGCGCTATGAGCAAATCAGTCAAGGGTGTGCTCGGCGAGAAGGTCGGCATGACCCAGCTCTGGGACGAGGACGGCCGCATCGTGCCGGTGACCGTCGTCAAGGCGGGGCCGTGTGTCGTGACGCAGGTCCGTACCCCGGACAGTGACGGCTACTCGGCCGTCCAGGTCGCGTACGGCGCGATCGACCCCCGCAAGGTCACGAAGCCGGTCGCCGGTCACTTCGCCAAGGCAGGTGTGCCACCGCGGCGCTACCTGGTCGAGGTGCGTACCGACGACGCCTCCGAGTACGAGCTCGGCAGCGAACTGACCGCGGAGGCCTTCGCCATCGGCGAGGAGGTCGACGTGATCGGCCGCAGCAAGGGCAAGGGCCACGCCGGTGTGATGAAGCGGCACGGGTTCCACGGCCTCGGTGCGTCGCACGGCGCGGAGCGCAAGCACCGCTCCCCGGGCGCCATCGGCGGCTGCGCCACCCCGGCGCGGGTGTTCAAGGGCCAGAAGATGTCCGGCCGGATGGGCAACGTCCGCACCACGGTGCAGAACCTCGAGGTACACGACGTGGACGTCGAGGAGGGCCTGATCTACCTACGCGGGGCGATCCCAGGCCCGAACGGCGGCATCGTCCTGGTGCGGACGGCCGCGAAGGTCTCGAGCAAGAACGGAGCTGACGCATGACCGAGTCACTCACCGTTCGCGACGCGAGGGGCAAGAAGACCAAGCGCACCGTGGAGCTGCCCGGCGAGCTGTTCGACGTGCAGGTGAATGTGCCGCTGATGCACCAGGTCGTGGTTGGCCAGCTGGCCGCCGCGCGCCAGGGCACGCACAAGACGAAGGGCCGCGGCGAGGTGCGCGGCGGTGGGCGCAAGCCGCACCGTCAGAAGGGCACCGGTCGCGCCCGGCAGGGCTCGGTGCGGGCGCCGCACTACACCGGCGGTGGCGTCGTCCACGGCCCGGTGCCGCGCACGTACTCGCAGCGCACCCCGAAGCGGATGAAGGCGGCGTCGCTGGCCGGCGCGCTCTCCGACCGGGCGCGCGGTGAGCGGGTGCACGTGGTGTCGGCAGTCGTCGCCGGCGGCAAGCCGTCGACGAAGAAGGCTGCGAAGGCGCTCGAGGCGCTCACCGAGGGCCGGGCCACGCTGGTCGTGGCCGAGCGCGACGACACGGTCAGCTACCTCAGCGTGCGCAACCTGCCCGACGTGCACATCCTGCCGCCGGACCAGCTGAACACGTACGACGTGCTGATCGCGGACGACGTCGTGTTCACCGAGGCCGCGCTGCGCGCGTTCTGCAGCGGTCCGGTCGGCGCCCGGCTGGGTGCCGGCGAGCTGGCGGTGTCGGGTGCCGAGGTCGTGGACAGCGTCGACGACGAGGACGAGCCGAAGAAGAAGCCGGCCAAGAAGGCCGCGGCGAAGAAGGCCACCAAGGCGGCCGCCAAGAAGGCCGACGAGGACGAGGCCGACGACGCCAAGGCTGACGACGAGGAAGCGGAGGGCGACAAATGACGAAGATCGCGGACCCGCGTGACATCCTGCTCGCCCCGGTGATCTCGGAGAAGAGCTACGGGTTGCTCGACGAGAACAAGTACACCTTCCTCGTCCGCAAGGATGCCAACAAGCTGCAGATCAAGCAGGCCGTGGAAGCGGTGTTCGAGGTCCGGGTGACCGGCGTGAACACGCTGAACCGGCAGGGCAAGCGCACCCGGCGTACCCGCTACGGCCACGGCTACCGCCCGGACACCAAGCGGGCGATCGTGAGCGTCGCGGCCGGCGACCGGATCGACATCTTCGGAGGCCCGGTCAGCTGACCGGGAGACGACGGAAACAAACGAGGACCAACTGATGGCCATCCGCAAGTACAAGCCGACGTCGCCAGGGCGTCGTGGTGCGAGCGCCGCCGACTTCGCCGAGGTGACCCGCAGCACGCCGGAGAAGTCGCTGGTCCGCCCGCTGCCCAAGAAGGCCGGCAGGAACGCCAGCGGCAAGATCACCACCCGCCACCGCGGTGGCGGGCACAAGCGGTCCTACCGGGTGATCGACTTCCGCCGCCACGACAAGGACGGCGTGCCGGCGAAGGTCGCACACATCGAGTACGACCCGAACCGCACCGCGCGCATCGCGCTGCTGCACTACGCCGACGGCGAGAAGCGCTACATCCTGGCGCCGACCCGGCTGAAGCAGGGCGACCGCGTGGAGAACGGCCCGTCGGCGGACATCAAGCCGGGCAACTGCCTGCCGCTGCGCAACATCCCGGTCGGTACGGTCGTGCACGCGATCGAGATGCGGCCAGGCGGCGGCGCGAAGATGGCCCGCTCGGCCGGTATGCGGGCGCAGCTGGTCGCGAAGGACGGCGGCAACGCCCAGCTGCGACTGCCGTCCGGTGAGATCCGCAACGTGGACGCCCGGTGCCGCGCGACGGTCGGCGAGGTCGGCAACGCGGAGCAGTCGAACATCAGCTGGGGCAAGGCCGGCCGGATGCGGTGGAAGGGCCGGCGCCCGCAGGTCCGCGGAGTGGCGATGAACCCGATCGACCACCCGCTGGGCGGCGGCGAGGGCAAGTCGTCCGGTGGTCGGCACCCGGTCAGCCCGTGGGGCCAGCCGGAGGGCCGCACCCGTAAGCAGCACAAGCCGAGTGACCGGCAGATCGTTCGTCGCCGGCCGAAGAAGAAGCGCTAGGAGCCGAGACGATGCCGCGCAGTTTGAAGAAGGGTCCCTTCGTGGACGACCACCTGATCAAGAAGGTGGAGACCCAGAACGAGAAGGGCACCAAGAACGTCATCAAGACGTGGTCAAGGCGCTCCATGATCGTGCCGGAGATGCTCGGTCACACGATCGCCGTGCACGACGGGCGCAAGCACGTGCCGGTGTTCGTCACCGAGGCGATGGTCGGCCACAAGCTGGGCGAGTTCGCACCCAGCCGGACGTTCCGCAGCCACGAGAAGCAGGACCGGAGGTCTCGCCGTGGGTAAGCAGAGCAAGGCGGAGACGCTGCCGGAGAACGCGGCCGTCGCGTCTGCGAAGTACGTGCGGATGGGGCCGCGGAAGGTACGCCGGGTCATCGACGTCATCCGCGGGATGAAGACCGACGAGGCGCTCACGACGCTGCAGTTCTCGCCGTGGCGGGCCTGCGACCCGGTGTCGAAGGTGCTGCAGAGCGCGGTCGCCAACGCCGAGCACAACAAGCAGCTCGATACCGAGCTGCTGTGGATCAGCGAGGTGTACGTCGACGAGGGGCCGAGCCTGCGCAGGTGGCGGCCGCGTGCACAGGGGCGGGCGTACCCGGTGCACAAGCGCACCAGCCACATCACCGTGGTCGTCGAGGAGCGCGTCGACGAGAGCGACGAAGAGGCGGTCAGCAGGCGCCGGGCCCGCAGGGCCAAGAAGGCCGAGGCGAAGCAGCCCGCGCCGGAGGCGCAGCCGGAGCGCGACGACACCGAAGAAGCGCTCGAGGCCATCGAGGAAGACAAGGCTGCCAAGGCCGCCGAGAAGAAGGCCAAGAAGACGACCGCGAAGAAGGCTGAGGCCGAGGAGAAGGCCGAGGCCGAGGAGAAGCCGGCCAAGAAGGCGACCGCGAAGAAGGCCGCGGCAAAGAAGGCCGAGGCCGAGGAGAAGCCGGCCAAGAAGGCGACCGCGAAGAAGGCCGCGGCAAAGAAGGCCGACGCGGACGACGACGAACCGGAGTCGTCCGAGCCGAAGGCTGACAGCGACGCAACCGAAGGAGAGTCGTCCTAGTGGGACAGAAGATCAACCCGCACGGCTTCCGGCTGGGCGTCACCACCGACTTCAAGAGCCGGTGGTACGCGGACAAGCTGTACAAGGACTACGTCGCGGAAGACGTCAAGATCCGGCGGATGATGACCCGTGGCCTGGAGCGCGCCGGTATCTCCAAGGTGGAGATCGAGCGCACCAGGGAGCGGGTACGGGTGGACATCCACACCGCACGCCCGGGCATCGTCATCGGCCGCCGCGGCGCCGAGGCCGACCGGATCAGGGGTGACCTGGAGAAGCTCACCGGCAAGCAGGTGCAGCTGAACATCCTCGAGGTCAAGAACTCCGAGGTCGACGCCCAGCTCGTCGCGCAGGGCGTGGCCGAGCAGCTGGCGAGCAGGGTCGCGTTCCGGCGTGCGATGCGCAAGGCGATGCAGACCGCGACCAAAGCCGGTGCCAAGGGCATCAAGGTGCAGTGCTCCGGCCGTCTCGGTGGCGCGGAGATGTCGCGCTCGGAGTTCTACCGCGAGGGCCGGGTGCCGCTGCACACGCTGCGCTCGGACGTCGACTACGGCTTCTTCGAGGCGCGCACGACCTTCGGCCGGATCGGCGTGAAGGTGTGGATTTACAAGGGCGAGATCCTGCAGAGCAGGTCGGAGCGGCAGGCCGCGGAAGCGGCGTCGCGGGCGGCCGCGCAGCGTGGTCGGGGCGACCGGCCGGAGCGCGGCAACCGGCGCCCGCGCCGCGACGGCGGTAGCGGCGGTGGCGGCGGCCGGGGTCAGGGCGGCGGCGGCGCCGCGGCGACGACCGCGACGGCCGAGGCCCCGCCGGCGGCCGAGTCGGCCAGCTCCGGCGAGCAGCAGGCGGCGCAGCCGGGAACGGAGGGCTAGCTGATGCTGATTCCGCGGAAGACCAAGTTCCGCAAGCAGCACCACCCGAAGCGGCGTGGTGTCGCCAAGGGCGGGACCCGGGTCAACTTCGGTGAGTACGGCATCCAGGCGCTGGAGGGTTCGTACGTCACCAACCGGCAGATCGAGGCCGCTCGTATCGCCATGACTCGCCACATCCGGCGTGGCGGGAAGGTGTGGATCAACATCTTCCCCGACCGGCCACTCACGAAGAAGCCGGCCGAGACCCGGATGGGCTCCGGCAAGGGTTCACCCGAGTGGTGGATTGCCAACATCAAGCCGGGCCGGGTGATGTTCGAGTTGTCCGGCGTACCGGAGCCGGTGGCCCGCGAGGCGCTTCGCCGCGCGATCCACAAGCTCCCGATGAAGTGCCGGTTCGTGAAGCGCGAGGTCGGTGAGGGCTGATGAACGAGAAGGCAGCAGAGCTGCGTGGGCTCGAGGAAGACGAGCTGATCACCCGGCTGACGGAGGCCAAGAAGGAGCTGTTCAACCTTCGCTTCCAGGCAGCGACCGGCCAGCTGGAGAGCCATGGGCGGCTACGCGCGGTCCGCCGCGACATCGCCCGGGTCTACACGGTGATGCGCGAGCGCGAGCTCGGCATCGTGGAGATCGTGACCGACGACGAGCCCGAATCCGAGGACGTGGCATGAGCAGTACGACAACCGACGGGGCGACCACGACCGAGGAGCGTGGGCGGCGCAAGGTCCGCGAGGGCTACGTCGTCAGCGACAAGATGGACAAGACCGTCGTGGTCAGCGTCTACGACTACGTCAAGCACGCCTTGTACGGCAAGGTGTTGCGGCGCAGCAAGAGGTACAAGGCGCACGACGAGAACAACGAGTGCGGTGTTGGCGACCGGGTCGAGCTGATGGAGACCAAGCCGATGTCGGCCACGAAGCGTTGGCGGGTCACCCGCATCATCGAGAAGGCCAAGTAGTAGCGAACCGGTGCCAGCACCGAACGGGAGTTAGACGTGATTCAGCAGGAGTCGCGGCTGAAGATCGCCGACAACACGGGTGCGAAGGAGATCCTTTGCATCCGCGTGCTCGGTGGGTCGGGCCGGCGTTACGCGAGCATCGGCGACGTGATCGTGGCCACGGTTAAGGACGCGATGCCCGGCGCCTCGATCAAGAAGGGCGAGGTCGTCAAGGCGGTCATCGTGCGCACGAAGAAGGAACGTCGGCGCAGTGATGGGTCGTACATCCGCTTCGACGAGAACGCAGCCGTGCTCATCAGGGACAACCGTGATCCGCGCGGTTCGCGCATCTTCGGCCCGGTCGGCCGGGAGCTGCGTGAGAAGCGGTTCATGCGCATCATCTCGTTGGCTCCGGAGGTGCTGTAAGACATGCGCGTCAAGAAGGGTGACACCGTCCTCGTCATCGCGGGCAAGGACAAGGGTGTCAAAGGCAAGGTGCTCATGGCGTACCCCGACCGCGACCGCGTGCTCGTCGAAGGCGTCAACCGGATCAAGAAACACACCAAGCAGTCGCAGACGCAGCGCGGCGCGAAGACTGGTGGCATCGTCACGCAGGAGGCGAGCATCCACGTGAGCAACGTGATGGTCGTCGACGACGATGGTGGGCAGACCCGGGTCGGCTACCGCAAGGACGAGACGACGACGGAGTCCGGCGCCACCAAGCTGCGCAGCGTCCGGATCTCCAGGCGGTCAGGGAAGGACCTGTGATGAGCACGCAGACGACTGAGCGTCCGCGGCTGCGGCAGCGGTACCTCGATGAGATCGCGCCCGAGCTGCGCAAGCAGTTCGAGTACGCGAATATCATGCAGGTGCCGTCCGTCGCCAAGGTCGTCGTGAACATGGGCGTCGGCGAGGCGGCCAGGGACTCGAAGATCATCGACGGTGCGGTGCGCGACCTCACGCTGATCACCGGGCAGAAGCCGGCGGTGGCGAAGGCGCGGAAGTCGATCGCACAGTTCAAGCTGCGCGACGGCATGCCGATCGGTACGTTCGCCACCCTCCGCGGTGCGCGGATGTGGGAGTTCCTCGACCGGCTGCTGTCGGTGTCGTTGCCGCGGATCAGGGACTTCCGTGGCCTGTCCACGAAGCAGTTCGACGGCAACGGCAACTACACGTTCGGCCTCAACGAACAGCTGATGTTCTACGAAGTCGACCCGGACCAGATCGACCGTACGCGCGGTATGGACATCACCGTGGTGACGACCGCCAAGACCGACGACGAAGGTCGGGCGCTGTTGCGGGCGCTCGGCTTCCCGTTCCAGGAGAGCTGACCGTGGCGAAGAAAGCACTGATCCACAAGGCGAAGAAGAAGCCGAAGTTCGCGGTGCGCGGGTACACGCGCTGCAGCCGGTGCGGCCGTCCGCACTCGGTGTACCGCAAGTTCGGCCTCTGCCGGATCTGCCTGCGGGAGATGGCGCACCGGGGCGAGCTGCCCGGTGTGACCAAGTCCAGCTGGTAACCGGCACTGGCAACAGCACGAGAGAAAACATCCACCCACTACACCGCAGGTCCCGGGCACACGGCCCGCGGAAACCGCAGTGAGGAAGGCCACCGGCCATGATGACCGACCCGATCGCAGACATGCTGAGCCGTCTGCGCAACGCCAACACGGCGCACCACGACGAGACGTCGATGCCGTACTCGAAGATCAAGGCGAACATCGCCGAGCTGCTCCAGCGCGAGGGCTACATCGGCGGCTGGGAGGTAGCGGAGAACGAGGGCGTCGGCAGCACGCTGCAGGTTGCGCTCAAGTACGGCCCCAACCGTGAGAAGTCCATCTCCGGGGTGCGCCGGGTGAGCAAGCCGGGGCTGCGGGTGTACAGCAAGTCCACGACGCTGCCGAAGGTGCTGGGTGGACTTGGCATCGCCATCATCTCGACGTCGTCCGGGTTGATGACCGACAGGCAGGCCGCGAAGCGACGCGTGGGCGGGGAAGTCCTCGCCTACGTTTGGTAAGGAGCAAGATGTCGCGCATTGGAGTACGTCCCATCACCGTGCCGAGCGGGGTGACCGTGGACGTCGACGGCCGCACTGTGCGGGTGAAGGGCCCCAAGGGCGAGCTCTCCCACGCGGTCGCCGGCGGCCTCACGGTTGCCACCGAGGACGGTGAAGTCACCGTAAAGCGTCCGGATGACGAGCTGGACAGCAAGGCGTTGCACGGCTTGACCCGCACGCTCATCCAGAACATGGTCACCGGCGTCACCGAAGGCTTCACGAAGAAGCTGGAGATCGTCGGCACCGGCTACCGGGTGCAGGCCAAGGGCAGCAACCTGGAGCTGGCGCTGGGGTTCAGCCACTCGGTCGTGGTCACCCCGCCGGAGGGCATCTCGTTCTCCGTCGAGGGCAACACCAAGCTGGCAGTAGAGGGCATCGACAAGCAGCAGGTCGGTGAAGTGGCCGCCAATATCAGGAAGCTCCGCCCGCCCGAGCCGTACAAGGGCAAGGGTGTGCGGTACGAGGGCGAGCACGTCCGGCGCAAGTCCGGGAAGAAGGCGAAGTAGGCGATGGCTGGTACCAAGAGGGCAACGGGGCGGCGTGCCGCGCGGCAGCGCCGCCACCTGCGGGTGCGCAAGCGGGTGAACGGCACGGCGCAGCGGCCCCGCCTGGTCGTGAGCAGGTCGGCACGGCACATGGTCGCCCAGGTCGTCGACGACACCGCGGGACACACGCTCGTGTCGGCGTCGACCCTGGAGGGCGACCTGCGTACGGCCAGCGGCGACAAGAAGGCGAAGGCCCGCAAGGTCGGCGAGCTCATCGCCGACCGGGCCAAGGCCAAGGGCATCAGCGAGGTGGTCTTCGACCGCGCCGGCTACCGGTACCACGGACGCGTGGCCGAGGTGGCCGACGGCGCGAGGGAAGGCGGGCTGGCGCTGTGAGCAATGACGTGAGCTACGCAGGAAGAGGAAGCTGCTGATGGCTGCAGGAGGCAAGGGACGCGGCGAGCGCCGTGACCGGCGCGACCGCAAGGACAGCTCGTCCGACAAGTCGGCGTACGTCGAGAAGCTCGTGAAGATCAACCGCGTCGCCAAGGTCGTCCAGGGCGGTCGGCGGTTCAGCTTCACTGCGCTCGTCATCGTCGGCGACGGGAACGGCCAGGTCGGTGTGGGGTACGGCAAGGCCAAGGAGGTCCCCTCGGCGATCGCGAAGGGCGTGGAAGAGGCGAAGAAGAACTTCTTCCGCGTACCTCGGATCCAGGGCACCATCCCGCACCCGGTGAAGGGTGAGGAGGCCGCTGGGGTCGTGCTGCTGAAGCCGGCCAGCCCCGGTACCGGTGTCATCGCCGGTGGCCCGGTGCGCGCGGTGCTCGAGTGCGCTGGTGTGCACGACGTGCTGACCAAGTCGCTCGGCTCGTCGAACCCGATCAACATCGTGCACGCGACGGTCGCCGCGTTGCGGTCCCTGACCAACCCGGAGGACGTGGCCAAGCGGCGCGGCCTGCCCGTCGAGGACGTCGCCCCCAGTGCGATGCTGAAGGCGAAGGCAGCCGAAGGGGCGAGTGCGTGATGGCCGAGCTGAAGATCACGCAGGTCCGTTCGGAGATCGGTGGCAAGCAGAACCAGCGGGCCACCCTCCGTACGCTGGGCCTGAAGAAGCGTGGGCAGTCCGTGGTCCGTGAGGACCGCCCCGAGGTACGGGGCATGATCGCGACGGTGACCCATCTGGTCACGGTCGAGGAGGTCAAGGAATGACACTCAAGGTGCACCACCTGCGTCCGGCGCCGGGGGCGAAGACCAAGCGCACCCGGGTGGGCCGTGGTGAGGCGTCGAAGGGCAAGACCGCCGGGCGCGGCACCAAGGGCACGAAGGCCCGCGGGCAGGTCTCGCCGCGGTTCGAGGGCGGCCAGATGCCGCTGCACATGCGGCTGCCGAAGCTGCGTGGCTTCAACAACGCGAACAAGATCCAGTACCAGGTGGTGAACGTCGGCCGGCTCGCGGCGTTGTACCCCGAGGGTGGCGAGGTCACCGTCGACGGGCTGGTCGAGCGTGGCGCGGTCCGCAAGGGCCGTCCGGTGAAGGTCCTCGGAGGTGGCGAGATCGGCGTCGCGGTGCAGGTCACGGCCGACGCGGTCACCGCGAGCGCGAAGGAGAAGATCGCTGCCGCCGGCGGCAGCGTGAACTAGGAGTCGCCCTGACCCCGAGAACCCGCTGTTAGAGTCCCACCTGGCCCCCTGAGAAACTCGGGCCACGGTGGGACACCGCCGTTATCGACGACCGGCACGGCATGTGTCGCGCAGGAGGAAGTGTGCAGCTATCGGCGTTCGGCCGGGCGTTCAAGACCCCGGATTTGCGCAAGAAGCTGCTCTTCGTGCTGTTCATCGTCGTGGTGTTCCGGCTCGGCTCGATCGTGCCGACACCCGGCGTCTCGTACGGCGCGATCACCCGGTGTGCGGAGGCCGCCACCGGTGGCGACGACAGTAGCGTCTACGGCATGCTCAACCTGTTCAGCGGCGGGGCGCTGCTCCGGCTGTCCATCTTCGCGCTCGGCATCATGCCGTACATCACGGCGAGCATCATCATCCAGCTGCTCACCGTGGTGATCCCGCGCTTCGAGGAGCTGAAGAAGGAAGGGCCGAGCGGCTCGACCAAGCTCACCCAGTACACGCGGTACCTGACGGTCGCACTCGGCGTGCTCGAGGGCACCGGGTACATCGCGATGGCCCGTTACGGCCAGCTGTTCCCCAACCAGCCGGGGTGTACCGGCGACGACATCATCCCCGACCAGGGGATCTTCACCATCATCGTGATGGTGTTCACCATGACGGCGGGCGTCGCGGTGATCATGTGGCTCGGTGAGCTGATCACCGAGCGCGGGATCGGCAACGGCATGTCGATCCTGATCTTCTGCCAGATCATCGCCGTCTTCCCGTCCCAGCTCGGCGCGATCTACAGCCAGGACAAGCTGAAGTTCGCCGCGGTGATGGCGCTCGGCCTGCTGCTGGTGGCCGCGGTCGTGTTCGTCGAGCAGGCGCAGCGGCGCATCCCGCTGCAGTACGCCAAGCGGATGGTGGGCCGCCGGATGTACGGCGGCAGCTCCACCTACATCCCGCTGAAGGTCAACCAGGCGGGTGTCATCCCGGTGATCTTCGCCTCCTCGCTGCTCTACCTGCCGCAGCTGGCGTCGCTCATCTGGCAGGAGAACAAGGCGTTCTCCACGTTCGTGAACCAGTACCTGGTGAAGGGCGACCATCCGCTCTACATGGGTATCTATGTGCTACTGGTCATCTTCTTCGCGTTCTTCTACGTCAGCATCACGTTCAACCCGCTCGAGGTCGCGGACAACATGAAGAAGAACGGCGGGTTCGTACCGGGCATCCGACCCGGCCGGCCGACCGCCGAGTACCTCGACTACGTCCTCACCAGGATCACCACTCCTGGCTCGCTGTACCTCGCGACCGTTGCGCTGATCCCGTTGATCGCCATCTCGCTGGTGCAAGCGACGCAGCAGTTCCCGTTCGGAGGCACGAGTCTGCTGATCATGGTCGGCGTCGGTCTGGATACCGTCAAGCAGATCGAGAGCAACCTGCAGCAGCGCAACTATGCCGGCTTCCTTCGGTAGGCCGGCATGCGAATCGTTCTGGTTGGTCCTCCTGGAGCCGGCAAGGGGACGCAGGCCCAGTTCATCAGCTCCCACCTGGCCATTCCGAGCATCTCGACGGGCGACATCTTCCGCTCGAACGTGAGCCAGGGCACGCCGCTCGGCATCGAGGCGAAGAAGTACATGGACGCCGGTGACCTGGTGCCCGACGAGGTGACCATCAAGATGGTCAAGGAGCGCCTCGCCGAGGAGGACGCCCGTGACGGCTTCCTGCTCGACGGCTTCCCGCGGAACGTGCCGCAGGCCGAGACCCTCGACAGCATGCTCGGTGAGCTCGGGCAGTGCCTCGACGTGGTGCTCGAGCTGGTCGTCGACGACGACGAGGTCGTACGCCGGCTGGCCGGCCGCCGCACCTGCCGCACCTGCGGCACGATCTTCCAGCTCGACTTCGACCCGCCGACCAACCCGGACGTCTGCGACCACTGCGGCGGCGAGCTGTTCCAGCGCGACGACGACAGGGAAGAGACGATCAGGCACCGGCTGGAGGTCTACAACGACCAGACGGCGCCGATCGTGGCGTACTACGCGGACCAGGGCATCCTGGTGGGTGTGGACGCCACCGGGCCGGTCGAGGACGTCACCGAGCGTGCCATCGCCACCTTGAGCCCGCTCGACGACGACTGGTCGTAGCTGCCCGCGTCCCGCCATCCGTGCCGGCCGGCACCCACGGAAGGTGACGGTTGTCAGCGGCACCGTCGCGCCCGGCGTGGGACGATGGAGGCACGGAGCGGACGAACGAAAGCAGCGGCGCGCCCATGGTGGAGATGAAGACCGAGGCCGAGATCCAGCGGATGCGGCAGGCCGGCCTCGTCGTGGCGCGCACCCTGGAGGTGCTACGTGGGGCGGTCGCGCCCGGCGTCACCACCCGTGAGCTGGACGAACTCGCCGAGGAGACGATCCGCGCCACGAGCGCGCAGCCGAGCTTCCTTGGGTACCACGGCTTCCCCGCCTGCATCTGCACCTCGGTGAACGACGAGGTCGTGCACGGCATCCCCGGCGACCGGGTGCTGCGTACCGGCGACGTCGTGTCGATCGACTGCGGTGCCATCGTCGACGGCTGGCACGGCGACGCCGCGATCACCGTGCTTGTCGGTGCGATCGACGCTGGGCTGCAGCGGCTGCTCGAGGTGACCGAGGAGTCCCTGTGGTGCGGCCTCGCCGCCGCGGCCGCCGGCAGCCGGATCAGTGACATCGGCAAGGCCGTCGAGGACGCCGTACGCGCCGGCGGCAAGTACGGCATCCCGCGGGAGTACGGCGGGCACGGCATCGGCACCGCGATGCACCAGGAGCCGTTCGTCCCGAACTACGCGACCAGGCGCGGTGGTGCCGGCCGGGAGCTGGTGGCGGGCCTGGTGCTCGCTGTCGAGCCGATGGTCACGACCGGCTCGCACCGCAGCCGGGTACTCGACGACGAGTGGACGGTCGTCACGAAGGACGGTTCGGTCGCCGCCCACTTCGAGCACACGGTCGCGATCACCGCGCGCGGGCCGTGGGTGCTGACCGCGGCCGACGGAGGCCGGCAGCGGCTCGGTGAGCGGTACGGCGGACCGGTCGAGGAGACCGCCGGGGTCGGCGAGGTCTCCAGGGTGGTGGATGACGATGGCTGACGAGAATCCCCAGCTGCGCTGCGCGGACTCCGACCGGGAGCGGGTGGTCGAGGAGCTGCGCGAGCACTACGCGGCCGGTCGGCTCACCCTGGACGAGTTCCAGGAACGCTCCGACACGGCGTACGCGGCGAAGACGTTCGGCGACCTCGGCGGTCTCACCGCCGACCTGCCGGCGGCCGCGCTCGAGCCGGCGAAGGCGAAGGAGCCGGCGCGGCGGCTGAGCCCGGGGGTGCGGCGGGCGTGGAGCTCCTGGTTCGCGGTCAGCATGGTGTGCACCGTGGTCTGGCTGCTCGGCGTGTTGAGTGCCGGTGACCTCACCTACTTCTGGCCGATGTGGGTGATGGGGCCGTGGGGCGTCATGCTGATCGTCGGCACGCTCGGCAACCGCGGTGGCGGCAACGGCGGTGAGCGGCACGAGGTCGAGGGCGAGCAGCGGGCCCGTCAGCTGGAGGAGCACCGCCGCCGCACCGACCTGCGCTTCGAGCACCGGCACGACCGGCTACGGCACCAGCACGAGCGGCGACGGCACCACAACCGGCCGCCCGGCGAGGTAAGTTAGCAAGTCGGTCCGGTACGGGCGGAAAGTGGAGCCCGGTCGCCGGGTCGATCTTGCCCTGGCGTAAGCTTGTGCTTCAGGTCCTGGTGCCTGCTGTGTGTCATGCGCTCAGCACCGCTGGCAATGTGCTCCGGGACACCCTACCGAGACGATCAGACTGCGAACGTGTGTTCGGCTCGTGGGGGCAGCCCAGCCGGGGGCCGACGGAAACGGAAGAACGGGAGGCCATGCCCAAGAAGGAAGGTGTCATCGAGGTTGAGGGCACCGTGGTCGAGTCGTTGCCGAACGCTACCTTCCGGGTGGAGCTCGAGAACGGGCACAAGGTGCTCGCGCACATCAGCGGCAAGATGCGGATGCACTACATCAGGATCCTGCCGGACGACCGAGTCGTCGTCGAGCTCAGCCCATACGACCTGTCCCGCGGGCGGATCGTCTTCCGTTACCGATGAGCACGACCAGCCGTCCCTGCCGCCCGCGGCGGCGGCCTGAATGAGAGCCAAGCAATGAAAGTCCAGCCCAGCGTCAAGAAGATCTGTGACCGGTGCAAGGTGATCCGTCGCCACGGCCGCGTCATGGTGATCTGCTCCAACCCGAGGCACAAGCAGCGCCAGGGTTGATCGGCGGATAGGTGCGCAGTACGCGTGCCGCACCTCCGGCCGGCTGGCCGGAGCACCCCCGGATGGAGGCCGGGGCCTCGCCACTGGCGAGGAAGCGGCGCGGAGGACCTCCACGTGTTGTTGAAGGAGTAGCCACCAGATGGCACGCCTCGTCGGCGTAGACCTCCCGCGGGACAAGCGGGTCGAGGTCGCGCTTACCTACATTTTCGGAGTGGGCCGCAGCCGGGCGAAGGACATCATCGCCGGCGCCGGCGTCGAACCCAACAGGCGCGTACACGAGCTCGGTGACGACGAGCTGGTCAAGCTACGCGACTGGATCGAAGGTCACTACCAGGTCGAGGGTGACCTGCGTCGCGAAGTGGCAGCGGACATCCGCCGCAAGGTCGAGATCGGCTGCTACCAGGGCATCAGGCACCGCCGTGGCCTGCCCGTCCATGGTCAGCGCACGCACACCAACGCGCGCACCAGGAAGGGCCGGCGCAAGACCGTTGCCGGCAAGAAGAAGGTTGGCAAGAAGTAGTCAGCGCGGCTGACCGACGATCTCGCGAGGAGAACCAGGCAGAATGCCACCCAAGAGCCGTCCCGGCGCCGTCAAGAAGGTGCGCCGGAAAGAGAAGAAGAACGTCGCCCACGGGCACGCACACATCAAGAGCACGTTCAACAACACGGTCATCTCGATCACCGACCCCGTCGGCAACGTGATCGCGTGGTCGAGCTCCGGCCAGGTGGGCTACAAGGGCTCACGCAAGTCCACACCGTTCGCCGCCCAGCTCGCCGCCGAGGCCGCCGCCAGGCGCGCGATGGAGCACGGCATGCGCAAGGTGGACGTCTTCGTCCGCGGCCCGGGATCCGGGCGGGAGACGGCGATCAGGTCGCTGTCCGCGGTCGGCCTCGAGGTCGGCTCGATCCAGGACGTCACCCCAAGCCCCCACAACGGTTGCCGCCCACCCAAGCGCCGGCGTGTTTAGGAGATAGCGAAAGAAATGGCCCGTTACACCGGTGCAGACTGCAAGCGCTGCCGACGCGAGAAGATGAAGCTGTTCCTCAAGGGCAGCAAGTGCGAGTCGGCCAAGTGCCCGTTCGAGAGCCGGCCCTACCCGCCCGGCGAGCATGGCCGCAGCCGTACCAAGGAGACCGAGTACCTCCTCCAGAAGCGCGAGAAGCAGAAGTGCGCCCGCATCTACGGCGTGCTCGAGAAGCAGTTCCGCGGCTACTACGAAGAGGCGACGCACACGCAGGGCAGGACGGGTGACGCACTCCTGCAGATCCTGGAGAGCCGCCTCGACAACGTGGTGTTCCGCGCTGGCTTCGCGAAGAGCCGCGACATGGCCAGGCAAATGGTCACGCACGGCCACATCGTCGTCAACGGCATCAAGACCGACATCCCGTCGTTCCGGGTCAGCGAGGGCGACATCGTCCAGGTGCGGGAGAAGTCGCTGGAGATGACGCCGTTCGTGGTGGCGCGTGCCGAGGCCACGGACAAGCGGATCCCCGCGTGGCTCGAGGTCGTGCCGAACCAGATGCGGGTGCTCGTGCACTCGCTGCCTGCCCGTGAGGTGATCGACACCCCGGTGCAGGAGCAGCTGATCGTCGAGCTCTACTCGAAGTAAGAGACGTCGCCCGTCGGGTCCGCCCGGCGGTTGCGCAGGCCGGGGTGGCGGACGGAGGCCGCCTCGGTCCGCCTCGTCCCAGGACGAGGTACCAGTCGCGACAGTCAAATAGCGGACGTCGCGGAAAGGAATGTGACACGTGCTTATTGCTCAGCGTCCCGTGCTCTCCGAGGAGCAGGTCGACGAGTACCGGTCCAGGTTCGTCATCGAGCCGCTCGAGCCGGGTTTCGGCTACACCATCGGCAACTCCCTGCGCCGCACGCTGCTCTCGTCCATCCCTGGTGCGGCTGTCACCAGCATCAGGATCGAGGGCGTGCTGCACGAGTTCTCGACGATCCCCGGGGTCAAGGAGGACGTCACCGACCTGATCCTCAACCTCAAGGAGCTCGTGGTCAGCTCCGACCACGACGAGCCGGTCACCATGTACCTGCGCAAGCAGGGCGAGGGTGAGGTCACCGCGGCGGACGTGACCCCGCCGGCCGGCGTCGAGGTGCACAACCCCGACCTGCACATCGCCACGCTGAACGCGAAGGCGAAGCTCGAGGTGGAGCTCACCGTCGAGCGCGGCCGTGGCTACGTCTCTGCGCCGCAGAACAAGCGCCCGGACGCCGAGATCGGGCGGATGCCGATCGACTCGATCTACTCGCCGGTGCTGAAGGTCAGCTACAAGGTCGAGGCGACCCGTGTCGAGCAGCGCACCGACTTCGACAAGCTGATCGTCGACGTCGAGACCAAGCCGTCGATGCGGCCGCGCGACGCCGTCGCGAGCGCCGGTCGCACGCTGGTCGAGCTGTTCGGCCTGGCCAGGGAGCTCAACACCGAGGCCGAGGGCATCGAGGTGGGCCCGTCCCCGGTGGACGCGCAGCTCGCCGCCGACCTCGCCATGCCGGTGGAGGACCTCGACCTGACCGTCCGGTCGTACAACTGCCTGAAGCGGGAGGGCATCCACACCGTCGGCGAGCTGATCGGTCGCAGCGAGGCCGACCTGCTCGACATCCGCAACTTCGGTGCGAAGTCCATCGACGAGGTGAAGGCGAAGCTGGAGGAGCTCGGCCTGGCGCTGAAGGACTCCGCGCCCGGCTTCGACCCGAACGCCGTCGTGCGCGATTCGTACGACGACGACCTCGACGACGACCAGGGTTTCGCGGAGACGGAGCAGTTCTGAGCCTGCGGCTCGGACACTGACCCACAAGGACAGATCTAGGAGACAACCCCGATGCCCACGCCCAACAGGGGCCCGCGCCTTGGCGGTAGCCCGAGTCACGAGCGGTTGATCCTGGCCAACCTCGCGACACAGCTGTTCGAGCACGGCCGGATCACCACCACGGTGACGAAGGCCAAGCGGCTGCGCCCGCTTGCCGAGCGGCTGATCACCAAGGCCAGGCGTGGTGACCTGCACGCCCGCCGTCAGGTCGCCAAGGTCATCCGCGACAAGGACGTCGTGCAGGAGCTGTTCGACGAGGTCGGGCCGCGGTACGTGAACCGGCCCGGTGGCTACACGAGGATCACGAAGATCGGCGCCCGCAAGGGCGACAACGCCCCGCTGGCGGTGATCGAGCTCGTCGAGGAGATGGCCGAGACCCCGGCGGCGAAGAAGGCCGCGGCCAAGAAGACGGCGGCGAAGAAGACCGCCGCGAAGAAGGCCGCAGCCTCCGACGAGGCCGAGGAGACGACGGAGGAGGCCGACGCCGAGCCCACGGCGTCGGACGCGGACGACGCCGACGCCCCGGCCGACGACGACGGCAAGGACAAGGGCGAGTCCTGACCGCCGAACCGACCGCACACGGGCCCGTCTCCACTCCTGGAGACGGGCCCGTGCGGCTTCGCCTGGACATCGGCTACGACGGCGCGCAGCTGTCCGGCTGGGCGGCGCAGCCCGGCCGCCGTACGGTCCAGGGGCTGCTCGAGGAGGCGATCGGCCGGGTGCTGCGGCTGGCCGACCCGCCGCGGCTGACGGTGGCTGGCCGTACCGACGCCGGCGTGCACGCGCGCGGCCAGGTCGCGCACCTGGACGTGCCTGCCGCGGCCGCCGCGGAGGCCACCGAGCACCTGGTGCGCCGGCTGGCCGGGGTGCTCCCCGGGGACGTCCGGGTCTTCGGCGTGCGGCGTGCCCCCGAGGGCTTCGACGCGCGGTTCTCCGCGCTGTCGCGGCACTACGTCTACCGGCTCTGCGACGACCCGGCCGGCCCCGACCCGCTGCGCCGGCACGACACCGTCTGGCACCGGCACCCGCTCGACGTGGCCGCGATGGCCGAGGGGTGCCGGGCGCTGGTCGGGGAGCACGACTTCGCGGCGTACTGCCGGCCGAGGAAGGGTGCCACCACGATCAGGCGGCTGCTGCAGTACGACTGGTCCCGCGGCGCCGACGGCGTGCTCGTCGCCGAGGTGGCGGCGGACGCGTTCTGCCACAACATGGTGCGCGCGCTGGTCGGCGCGGCGGTCGCCGTCGGCACGGGCCGTCGGCCGGTGGCATGGCCCGCCGAGGTACTCGCCGCCGGCGAGCGCGACTCCGCCGTCACGGTGATGCCCGCACACGGCCTGACCCTCACCGAAGTGCACTACCCCCCGGACGGCGACCTCGCGGCCCGTGCCGCCGTCACCAGAACCCGCCGCACCCCGTCCACGTAGCTTCGCTCAGGGGTCGGCGTTGGCCATTCGCTCGGAGAGCGGTTCGTTGAGCATCTTGCTGAGCTCCGCCTTCGCGGTGAGGAGCTTCAGGTGCGTCTTGCCCCGTTTCGGTGAGCGGTCGGTGTACGTCATGGCTTCCCACTCGGTGTAGTGCCCGACGGTGTTGGCGAGCTCGAAGAAGCTCTTGCCGGTGATGCTCGCGCCGGGGCCGTCGAGCGGGCGGAACACGATGCGGTTGGACGGGCTGACCGCCGTCTGCACCTTCGTGCTCGCGTTCTTGTCCTTCAGGTTCGCCAGGCCGACGCTGACGGCCGTCTTGTTCTTCTTGTCCACGTACGTGGCCACCGCGACCTGCGTGCAGTTGCCGCGGGACAGCCGGCCCTTAAGCTTCGCGCCGATGGCGACTGTGCCGCACTGGTCGTACATCGCCCGCTTGACCCGCTTGTAGACGTTGCCGCTCGTGGCCTTGTACCTGGCGGGGTAGAGCTCCTTCAGCGTCAGCGGGTCCGGGTCGTCGGACCGGTCGTTGATCCGCTCCGGCAATGCCGGCAGCGACGACGACGTCGACGGGGTGGGGCTCGGGGACGCACTCGAGCTGGACGTGGAGGTGCTCGTCTTCGGCTTGGGCGTCGGGGTCGGGTCGTCCGAGCTGGCCCGCACCACCGCGATGCCGCCGACGGTGACCGCGCCGAGCACCAGGACGCCGACGACCACCAAGGCGATGATCAGCGGCATCTTCGACCCACCGCCGCCTCCGGATGGCGGCCCGTAGCCCGGTGGTGGCGGCGGCTGGTAACCGCCGCCAGGCGGTTGGTAGCCGCCGAACTGCGGTCCCTGCGTGCCGCCCAACGGCGGCGGCCCCTGTGGCGGTTGTGGGTAGCCCGGCGGTTGACCGCTCCCCGGCCCCGGTGGTGGCGCCGGGTAGCCCTGCGGGGGTGGTCCCTGTGGCGGTGGTCCCTGTGGCGGTGGTCCCTGTGGCGGTGGTCCCTGTGGCGGTGGTCCCTGTGGCGGTGGTCCCTGTGGCGGTGGTCCCTGTGGCGGTGGTCCCTGTGG
>WHTA01000093.1 GCA_009379825.1 Streptosporangiales bacterium | reverse complement strand
CCGGCGCTCCCACGACCTCGCAGCACATGGGCCTCCTACCGCGACACCGCGGCAGCACATGGGGAGGCCACGCCTACCGCGGTACCGGGGTGCCGGCGGCGACCGCGTGGCCGGCGCCGCGGCCGTCGGCGCAGCCGAGCAGCCGGCCCGCTCGCACCCGGACGGCCGCCTCGGTTGCGTCGCTGACTGCGGGTAGGTCGGCGGCCGCGGCTAGCGTGCCCGTCTCGTCGCACACCACCTGCAGGCGCGGCCATGCCGACGGTGGGATCGCTTGCCGCAGGCAGCTGCCGAGCTCGGTGACGAGCAGCCGGGCGAGCGGCATCAGCTCCCCCGGTCGGCCGGTGACCACCACGGCGGTGACCTGCACGCCCGGCGGCGCCGCCCGCACCGCCTCCTCGATCGCCGCCAGCCGGTGCAGGCCCAGCACGGCGAGCACGCCGTCGCCGGCGAGCTGGGCGGTGTCGCCGCGCAGCAGGTCAACCGCGTCCGGCGGGTCCCACGGCAGGTCCACCGGCCGCACCGGCGGCACGGCGTCCGGCGGTGGCCACCGGTCGGTGATCGCCACGGCGGCGAGCTCTGCGCACGCCTCGACGACGGTGAACGGCTCGACGAAGCCGGGCGCGGCCGCCAGCAGCTGCCGCGCGCCGTGGAGCGTGGTGAGGGCGGCCTCCGCGATCCGCACCAGCCGCACCGGCTCCGCGTCGCCCGGCCGCAGCCCCTCGAGTGCGAGGCCGAGCACGATGGCGTCCAGCGTGAGCAGCCCGGCGAACGGCCGCCGCACCCGCTCGTCGTCGAGCACCTCCGCGTACAGGTCGCGCGCGAGGCCGGCCGCTTCCGCGTCAGGCACCGACCGGCCCATCCAGGCCCGGGCGAACGCACCGAGCGCCTCGCGCAGGTCGTGCCCGAGGTCGGGGTGTGCCGGTGGCCGCGCCTGCTCGGCCAGCTCCGCCAGCACCGCGAAGTAGAGCGCCCGCTTGCCGGGGAAGTTCGAGTAGACAGCCCCGCGGGTCAGCCCGGCCCGCTCCGCGACCTGGTCGACCTTGGCGCCCCGGTACCCGCGTTCGGCGAACTCGGCCCGCGCCGCCGCCAGCACGTTCTGCCGGTTGCGACGCTGCAGCTCGACCCGGCTCAGGCGCGCCATCACACTCCCGTCGTTGCCGTCGTACCGCCAGCAAGATACCGTGAACATTCAAATGATAAGAACATTTGCCAATGCCATCTGGAATGGAGGCGGCGTGGCCGACACCGAGCAGCCCCCCGAGCTCGACCTCACCGATTTGGACCTGGTCCGCGACCCGTTCACCGCGTACGGCCGCGCCCGCGAGCGGGCGGCGCTGGCGCGGACCCGGATCCCCGGCATCGGCCCGGTGTGGGTGGTCACCAGGCACGCGGAGGCGCGGGCGATGCTGAGCGACCCACGCTTCGCGATCCGGGCGGACAGCTTCACGCCGCCGCCCGGCATCCCGGACGACTACCTGCCGTACCTGCCGACGATGT
Organism: Streptosporangiales bacterium; assembly: GCA_009379825.1. NCBI lineage: Bacteria > Bacillati > Actinomycetota > Actinomycetes > Streptosporangiales > Streptosporangiales bacterium. The sequence continues at coordinate 18,223 of WHTA01000093.1, read as the reverse complement.
CCGAGCAGGACGCCACCGAACACGCGCGGCTGCGCCGGCTGGTCGCTCCCGCGTTCGGCATCCGCCACGCCACCGCGTTCCGGCCACGGATCGAACCGCTGGTGGCCGGCCTGCTCGACGGCCTGGCCGCGCACGCCGAGGACGGCGTCGTCGACCTGCTGCCGCACTTCGCGCGGCCGCTGCCGATAGACGTCATCTGCGAGCTGGCCGACATCCCCGCCGCGGACCGGCCGGCGTGGCGCCGCCACGGCGCCGCCGTACTCGGCGGGGGTGGCGCGGACTTCGCCGCGGCCGTGCCTGGCATCGTCGACAGCGCGCAGGCGGCCGTCGCGCAGCGGCGGGCGGAACCCGGCGACGACCTGGTGTCGGCGCTCGTCCGGGTGCACGACGAGGACGGCGACCGGCTCGGCGACGTCGAGCTGGTCACGCTGTTGTGGCATCTGGTGCTCGCCGGGCAGACGCCGGCCAACCTGATCGCGAACGCCGTCGTCGCCCTGCTGCAGCACCCCGCCCAGCTGGCCGAGCTGCGCGCCGCCCCCACGCTGGTACCCGGCGCGGTGGAGGAGCTGATCCGCTGGTGCGGGCCGACGCTGCTGACCATCCCGCGCTACGCGAGCACGGACATGGAGTTCTGCGGACGGCCGGTCCGTACCGGCGACGCGATCACCGCCTCGGTCGCCGCGGCGAACCGCGACCCGCGCGCATTCGGCGACCCGGACCGCTTCGACCTCCGCCGCGACGCCGGCCGCACGCCGCACCTCGGCTTCGCGCACGGGCCGCACTTCTGCCTCGGCGCGCGTACAGACCGCCGTCGCCCTGACCGCACTGCTGACCCGCTTCCCCAGCCTGGCGCTCGCCGACGGCGAGGACCGCGCCATGGACCCGGGCACCTGGCGGGTGGCCTCGCTGCGCGTGACCCTCGGCGCCCCCTGACTCAGTACGCTTGGCCGGGTGCGCCTGCGAGGGAGCTGGCCCGCCGCCGTACCGCTGACCACCGACCGCCTCGACCTGGAACCACTGCGGGTCGACCACGCGGACGAGCTGGCGCCGGTGCTCGACGACGAGCGCCTGCACGAGTTCATCGGCGGCCGGCCACCACGCGGGAGCTGCGGGACCAGTTCGCGCGGCAGGTCGTAGGACGGTCCCCGGACGGGTCCGCCGGTTGGTACAACTGGGTGGCCCGCGAACGGCGCAGCGGTGCCGCGCTCGGCACCGTACAGGCCATCGTCGTCGACACCGAGGACGGCTCGTGCGCCGACCTGGCGTGGGTGGTGGCCGCCGGCTGGCAGCGGCAGGGGTACGCGCGGGAGGCCGCGGCCTCGATGGTCGGCTGGCTGCGCGACAGTGGCGTCGACCGGATCACCGCGCACGTCCACCCGGAGCACGCCGCGTCCGCCGCCGTCGCCAGGTCGCTCGGCCCGCACGCCACCGACGTGGTCATCGACGGCGAGACCCGCTGGGCGGGCTGACCCCGCACCGCGGCCAGTCATACTGGTTCGGTTCGCAGCACCGACAGGACCGACGTGGAGGACGAACGACGTGCGCATCCGTACCGTGGACGTAGCTGGCACCCCGACCGTCTGTGTGCGGCACGGCGACCGGACGGTCCGGGTCGACCGCCTGCTCGACGGCCCACCGCGTGACCTCGTCGCGCTGCTCGAGCAGGACGTCCTCGGCGAGCTCGGGCAGCGGCTCGCCGCCGCGGTCCCCGACGACGCGCTCGTCGACGCGGACGCGCCGGTGCTCGCCCCGTCCGCGCGACCGGGCAAGATCCTCGGCATCGGGCTGAACTACGGCGCCCACGCCGGCGACCTCGGCGAGCAGGCGCCCCGCACCTCACCCGCGTCGTTCCTGAAGGGGAACCACACCATCGCCGGGCCGGACGAGCCGATCAGGCGGCCGGGGGGCATCGGCACCGTCACCGCGGAGGCCGAGGTCGGCCTGGTGATCGGCAGGCCGTGCTACCGCGTGTCGGTCGACGAGGCGATGTCGTACGTCGCCGGCATCTGTGCGGTGCTCGACCAGACCGCCGAGGGCGTGCTGCTGGAGAACCCGCGGTACCTCACCCGGGTGAAGAACTACCCGACGTTCTTCACCTACGGGCCCGACCTCATCACCCTGGACGAGGTCGACGCGGCCGTCGGCAGCCTGGACGACCTGCGGGTGAGCACCGTGCACAACGGCGAGGTGCACCGCACCGACACCGTCGCGGGGATGACCTTCTCCCCCGCGGAGCTGCTGAGCTTCCACAGCCACGTGATGCCGTTCGCGCCCGGCGACGTCCTCGCCACCGGCACACCGGGCGCCGTACCGATCCAGCCGGGCGACCGGGTCACCTGCGTGCTCGGCGACGGCTTCAGCGAGCTGACCAACCCGGTCGTCGCGGACGCCTAGTCCACCGGCGGCTGGGTGGCAACCAGCTCGCGCAACCGCGCCGCGCCGGCTTCCGGCGTGACGTCGTTGACGAACACCCCCATGCCGGACTCCGAGCCGGCCAGGTACTTCAGCTTGCCCGGCGCCCGCTTGATGGAGAAGACCTGCAGGTGCAGGTAGCTCAGCTCCCGCCCGGTACGCACCGGCGCCTGGTGCCAGGCGGCGATGTACGGCAGCGGCTGGTCGTACAGCCGGTCCAGGCTGCGCAGCACGGTGAGGTAGAGCCGGCTGAGGTCGTCGCGCTCCTCGTCGCTCAACGCCGGCAGGTCGGACACCTGCCGGCGCGGGTAGAGGTGCACCTCGACCGGCCAGCGCGCGGCCGCCGGCACGAACGCCGTCCAGTGCGCCGACTCGGCGACCACCCGGTCGCCGGCCGCGCGTTCCGCAGCGAGCACGTCGGCGAACAGGTTCCTGCCGGTGCGCTCGTGATGCGCGCCGGCCGACTGCAGCATCCGGCGGGTGCGCGGGGTGACGAACGGGTACGCGTAGACCTGCCCGTGCGGGTGGTGCAGCGTGACGCCGATCTCCTCGCCGCGGTTCTCGAAGCAGAAGACCTGCTCGACGCCGGGCACCGCGGACAGCTCGACGGTCCGGTCGACCCACGCCTCGACCACCAGCCTGGCCTGCGCGGCGGACAGCCCGGCGAACGACCGGTCGTGGTCACTGGTGAAGCACACCACCTCGCAGCGGCCGTGTCCCGGCCGGCGGGGGAACAGCTCGTCGTTCGCATCCGCCGGCCCGGCGACCGCAGCGGTCGCGAACGACGGGAACCTGTTCTCGAACACCGCCACGTCGTACGCGGCGGCGGGGATCTCCGTCTGCTGTCCTACCGTGGACGGACACAACGGACACTCGGCGGCGGACGGCAGGTGGGTGCGGCTCTGCCGGTGCGACGCCATCGCCACCCACTCGTCGAGCAGCGGGTCGTACCGGATCTCCGCCGCCGTCGTGGTGGCGGGCAGGTCGCGCGGGTCGTGCACCTCGCGCACCGCGTCGTCGGCGGCGTCGAAGTAGATGATCTCGCGTCCGTCGGCCAGCCGGCCAGCGGTCCGTTTCACCACGCCTCCTCGTGCTGCGGCCCCTGCGGAGTCTTCCGCACATATCATGCTTCCTGACCGTCGACTCGAAGAAAGGCAACGGCCCGTGTCCGATCTGGCGGAGTCCGGCGTCGTGGTCATCGGCCTCGGCAGGTTCGGCATCTCACTCGCCGAGGAGCTGGTCGACCGCGGCGTGGACGTGCTCGGCATCGACAACGACCCGCGGATCGTACAGCAGCTCACCGGCAGCCTGACCCAGGTCATGGCCGCCGACTGCACCGACGCCGACACGCTGCGGCAGCTCGGCGTCCAGGAGTTCTCGCACGCGGTGGTGGCGATCGGCACCGACCTGGAGGCGAGCATCCTCGCCGCCTCGCTGCTCGTCGACCTCGGCGTCCAGGACGTCTGGGCGAAGGCGATCAACAGGGAGCACGGCAAGATCCTCGACCGGCTCGGCGTGCACCACGTCGTGCTGCCGGAACACGACATGGGCGAACGGGTCGCGCACCTGGTCACCGGCCGAATGCTGGACTTCATCGAGTTCGAGGACAACTTCGCCATGGTGAAGACGTCCGCGCCCGCCTTCGCCGTGGACAAGCGACTCGGCGAGACCCGCATCCGCTCCGAGTACGGCGTCACGGTCGTCTGCATCAAGCGCAGCGGCGAGGACTTCACCTACGCCACGCAAGACACCGTCATCCGTTCCGGCGACACACTCATAGTCGCCGGCACCACGACGGCCACCGAGAGCTTCGCCAACCTCACCTGACGCGCAGCCAGGTGGCCGGCACCAGCCGTCAGAAGTTGATCATGTGGCCGGCGAGGCCGTGTACGGCCTCCTTGACCGCCTCGCTGAGCGTGGGGTGTGCGTGGACGTTCCGCGACACCTCGTGGACGGTCAGGTCCCACTGCTGCGCGAGGGTCAGCTCGGGCAGCAGCTCGGTGACGTCGGGGCCGATCATGTGGGCGCCGAGCAGCTCGCCGTACTTGGCGTCGCTGAGCACCTTCACGAAGCCGCCGGAGTCGCCGAGGCCGTGCGCCTTGCCGTTCGCGGTGAAAGGGAACTTCGCGACCTGCACGTCGTAGCCCTGTTCGCGTGCCTGCTCCTCGGTCCAGCCGAAGCTGGCGACCTGCGGCTGGCAGTACGTGGCCCGCGGGATCATCACGTAGTCGACCTCCATGGTCTCCGCGCCGGCGATCGTCTCGGCGGCGATGACGCCCATCGACTCCGCGGTGTGCGCGAGCATCAGCTTGGCCGTGACGTCGCCGATGGCGTAGATGTGCGGCACGGACGTACGCCCGCGGCCGTCGATCTCCACCGCGCCCCTGTCGGTGACCGCGACACCGGTGTTCTCCAGCCCGTACCCGGTGACGCTCGGCTGGAAGCCGATCGCCTGGAGCACCTTGTCGGCTTCCAGCGTCTGCTGGCCCTTGCTTGACGAGACGGTCACCTTGACCGTGTCGCTCGACTCGTCGATGGCGTCCACCTTGGTGGACGTCAGCACGTCGATGCCGAGCTTGCGGTACCGCTTCGCCAGCTCCTTGGAGACCTCGGCGTCCTCCAGCGGCACCATTCGGTCGAGGAACTCGACGATGGTGACCTTTACGCCGTAGTTGTGCAGCACGTACGCGAACTCGACGCCGATCGCACCGGCGCCGGCGATAACGATGCTGGCAGGCAGCTGCTCGGTGAGGATCTGCTCCTCGTACGTCACCACCCGCTCGGAACGGCTGGTGCCAGGCAGCAGCTTCGGCTGCGCGCCGGTCGCGAGGATGCAGTGCCCGAAGGTCACCGTCTCGGTGCCGCCGGCGGTCGTCGCGACCTGCAGCGTGTTCGCGTCGGTGAACGTGCCACGGCCCTCGTACTCGGTGATGCCGTTCTTCTTCATCAGGTAGTGCACGCCCTTCGCCCGGCCGTCGGCGACCGAGCGGCTGCGGGCGAACGCAGCACCGTAGTCGAAGGTGACCGACCCGTCGGCCTGGATACCGAAGGTCTTCGCCTCGTGGGTGAAGATGTGCGCCAGCTCGGCGTTGCGCAGCAGCGCCTTGGACGGGATGCAGCCGACGTTGAGGCAGACCCCACCCCAGTACTTCTCCTCGACGATCGCCGCCTTCAAGCCGAGCTGCGCGGCCCGGATCGCGGACACGTATCCGCCGGGGCCGGCGCCAAGGACCACCACGTCAAAGTGTTCGCTCATGCCCCAACCCTATGCGGCGCGGTCCGAGCAGGCGCGTGGGATAGCCTCGTGAGCGCGTGTCTGCCGCTCACCGGCGCCGTCTCACATTCCGGAGGAACACCCGTCATGAAGCTGCAGCGGAGAGGTCCCGTCGGCCAGGAACAGCCGGTCGTACTCGACGACGACGGCACGTTGTACGACCTCACCGGGCTGACCGCGGACATCGACGGCGCGTTCCTCGCCGCGGACGGCATCGGCCGCGCACGGCGCGCGCTCGAGGCGGGTGAGCTACCTCATGCCGACCTCGCGGACGCGCGGATCGGCGCACCGGTGGCAAGGCCGGGCGCGGTGGTCTGCCTGGGCCAGAACTACGCCGCGCACGCCGCGGAGACCGGCTCGGCGCCGCCGGAGGAGCCGATCGTCTTCTTCAAGCACCCGAACACCGTCGTCGGCCCGTACGACGACGTGCTCCTGCCGCCGGACAGCACGGCCACCGACTGGGAGGTCGAGCTCGCCATCGTCATCGGCAGTCGCGCCAGGTACCTGCCGGACGAGGCGTCCGCGCTCGACCACGTCGCCGGCTACACCGTCTCCAACGACGTGTCCGAGCGGGTACTGCAGGTGCAGCGCTCCGGCGGCCAGTGGTCGAAGGGCAAGAGCTGCGAGACGTTCAACCCGCTCGGCCCTTCGCTCGTGCCTGCGGACGACCTCGTCAACCCGCAGAAGCTGCAGATCAGGTCGTGGGTGAACGACCAGCCGCGCCAGGACTCGAACACCGCCGACATGATCTTCGGCATCGCCAGGACCGTGTACGAGCTGAGCCAGGTCCTCGTACTCGAACCCGGCGACGTGGTGAACACCGGGACGCCGGAGGGCGTCGCCATGTCCGGGCGGTTCCCGTACCTGGCAGAAGGCGACACCGTCCGGCTGGCCATCGACGACCTCGGCGAGCAGCGCCAGCAGGTGCGGCGGGCGACCCGCTGACCTCAGCGCAGGCTGCGCAGGAACTGCCGGTACAACAACCAGACGACCGGCACGTGGTAGATCACCCCGCCGACCAGGTGTGGCCACCAGGGCTCGCCCGCGCTCAGCTGCCAGTACGCCTTCGCCGGCCAGTAAGGCGGCAGCAGCCAGAACAGGTACTGCCAGTGCGGCGCGAGGAAGTACGGGATCAGCGGTAGCCCCGCGACCACGATGCCGACCGCACGCATCACCGCGAGCCCTTCCACCTTGTTCCGCGCGAACCGCAACAGCACCAGCCCGATGACCAGCCCGCTGAGCCCCGCCAGCAGCCCGATCGGCACCAGCGGTACGACGTGCTCGAGCGGCAGCAAACCGCTTGCGAGCATGGTCACCACGACGTACACCGTGGTGACCAGCACCACCGTGCAGGCTCGGTACCCGAGGTACGAGCGCATGGGCGTCGGCGTGACCCTCAGCGCGGCGAACGTGCCGGCGTCGCGCTCGTCCAGCACCAGGAAGGCGCCGAGCCCACCGACCACGATCGGACTGGTCAGCAGCAGGAACGCGGTGAGGATCAGCGGGTAGTACGGCACCAGGTCGACGCCGTACCTGTCGGCGACCAGCTCCGTCGCCGGCGGCGTGGCCAGGCGCACCATGAGGATCCATACCACAGGCGCGAAGATCAGGCCGGCGAGTAGTGACTCGCGGCGCAGGCCGCGCGCGTCGTTGCGTCCGAACGCCGTCAGGGCGCCGGCCATCACGCACCTCCCGTCTTGGCCACCACGTACTTCTCGAACATCCGGCGAGCCGGCAGGTACATCAGGCCGAGGAACGCAAGCGGGTAGAGCACGCCGTACCCGACCTGCCAACCGGTGAGCGAGACCTGGTCGAACGCCGCACCGAGGAACAACAGCGGACCCATCGTCGGCACCAGGTAGAGCCACCGCGTCGGCCAGAGCCCGGCCAGGTAGAAGACCGGCAGGGTCATGACCGCGAGCGGCCCGACCGAAGGCATGAACCAGTTGCTGATCGACGAGAACGGCATCGAAGACAGGAAGCTCGCCGTCAGCATCAGGGCCGTGCCGAGCACGGCGCCAAGCAGCAGCCACCGCAGGTCGTACCCGACGCCGTGCGTGACGGTCGCGACGAACACCGCGAGCACCGTGGAGAGCGTGACGAGGGTGAGCATCTTCGCCAGCAGGTACTCGACGAACCGCATCGGTGTGGCCACCAACGCGTTCAGCGTGCGGTCGCCCTTCTCCAGGAAGACCGCGCCTGCGATGAAGAACCAGCCGACGATCGCCAGGTCGCCGAGGATGACGTACGGCTCGGCCGTGGACCGGAGGTCGTGCGGCAGCGGCAGCAGTAGCGCCAGCCACATCACGCCGGAGAACACGCCCGCCTGCAGGAACCGGTACCGCCACTGCAGCCGCACTTCCAGCCGCAGCACCGTACCCAGCCTGGTCACGTCAGCCTCCGCCCCGTCGTCTCCACGAAGATGTCGTCGAGCGACGCTTCCTTGCTGTGGGTGGTCTCGACATGCTCGTAGCGCAGCACGTCGAGGAAGTCACCGTTGTCGGCCAGCCGCTCCATGGGGAACTGCCGATGCTCGAGTGCGCCGTCACCGTTGCGGTACTCGACCTGCACGGTGCGCTGGCTGCGCTGCACCTTGAGCTCCTTCGGCGAGTTCAGCGCGACGATCTGCCCGTCGACCACGAACGCCACCCGGTCGCAGAGCTCGTCCGCGGTGGCCATGTCGTGCGTGGTGAGGAACACCGTCTTCCCGCGGGCCTGCTCCGCGAGCACGATGTCCTTCACCTTGCGCGCGTTCGTCGGGTCGAGGCCGGACGTCGGCTCGTCGAGGAACAGCAGCTCGGGGTCGTGCAGCAACGCCGCACGAACACCAGGCGCATCTGCATGCCCTTGGAGAACTTTGCGAGCCTGGTGTCGGCGTCGTCGGCCAGTCCGACCAGCTCGAGCAGCTCCTTCGGGTCCCGCGTCGCCGACTGGTACAGCGACGCGAAGAACTCCAGGTTCTCCGCCGCGGTGAGCTTCTGGTAGTGGTTCGGCAGCTCGAACGAGACGCCGACCCGCTCGTAGTAGTCCGAGCCCCAGGCGGCCGGGTCCTTGCCCCACACGCTGACCGTGCCGCCGTGCCCGGCGAGCAGGCCGATGAGGATCTTCTGCGTCGTCGACTTGCCGGCACCGCTCGGCCCGAGGAAGCCGAAGATCTCGCCCTGCTCCACCTCGAAGTCCATCCCGCGGATCGCCGGCTCGGCGCTACCTGGGTAGCGGAAGGTCTACCCCTCCACCGTGATCATGGCTGGGTACGGTCCTCTCCTGTCGGTTGTGTTCCGTCCGCGGCCGGCCGGGTGAGGCCGTTCGCGACGATGTCGACGAGCAGCTCGAGTGCCGCCGGGTAGGTCTCGGGGTCGAGCCGGTCCTTCTCCAGCGGGATCACCATCACCGCCTGGATGACGCCGAGCAGCACCCCGGGGTCGCCGTCGATCAGCCGGCCCGCGCGCTGGGCGCGCTCGATGAACTCGACGATCGGTGAGACGAGGTAGCGCTTGGTCTCCAGCAGCTGCTCGGGCGACACCCGCCGCGCGACCATCGCCAGCTCGTCCGAGTGGCTCATCAGCCGGCTGTACAGCGGGTTGTTGCGCTGGATGTCGAGGACCCCGTGCATGAACGCACGCACCGCCTCCGTGGTGCCGGCGGACTCGTCGTACAGCTCGTCGAGCAGCCACCGGTTCAGCTCGGGCACCTGCTCGTACATCAGCTCGATGTACAGCGCCTCCCTGGAGTCGAAGAACGCGTAGAAGCTGCTCTTCGCGATCCCCGCCGGCGTGACCAGCTCGTCCAGCGACGTCTTCTTCAACCCCTGCGTCGTGAACAGCTGGAAGCCCGTGTCGCGCAGGGCCTTGTCGATCCGCACGCGCTCCTGCTCGGTGAACCCGGTCGGCACCTCACCCTCCCGCCTGCGACTCTATGAACAGATTGATTTTTTGTTCATAGAGGAAGCTACTCCGCCCCCGACCTGGCGGCGAGGGAGATTTCCGCGACCCACCGTCGAGCACGCTGACATCGTCGTGCCGGCCTGCCAGGATGCGGCGTGCCGCCGGCACCGGCGGGTGACACCTGGGAGGACCCCCGTGCGCAGGCCCGCTCTCGCCCTCGTCGCCGGCATCGCCGTACTCGCCGCCACGCTCGTCGCCGCGCCCGCGGTCCGGGCGGACCAGGCCGCGGGGGCGGACACCCGCTACGAGACCATCCCCGGCGCCGGCGGCACCCCGCTGAAGGCGCTCGTGGTGACGCCGCGCGGACTCGGCGACGGGCCGTTCCCGCTGCTGGTGATGCCGTCCAGCTGGGGCATGCCGCACCTGGAGTACGTCGGCGCCGCGGCGAAGCTGGCGTACGAGTCCGGGTACGCGGTGGTGAGCTACTCCAGCCGCGGCTTCTGGGACTCCGGCGGCCAGGTCGACGTCGCAGACCGGCCCACCGTCCGCGACGTCAGCAAGGTGATCGACTGGGCGGTGGCCAACGCGCACGCGGACCCGCGGCGGGTGGGCGCGATGGGCGTGTCGTACGGCGCGGGCACCAGCCTGCTCGCCGCGGCCAGCGACAGCAGGATCAAGGCGGTCGGCGCGCTGAGCACGTGGACCGAGCTGCCGGCGTCGCTCTACCCGAACCAGACGGTCAACAAGCAGGCCGGTGAGCTGCTGCTGGCGCTCGCCCACCTCACCGGACGCCCGGCGCCCGTGCTGCGCGAGGTCGAGGCCAGCTATCGCAGGGGCGACATGGAACGCGCCGTGAAGTTGCTCGAAGGGCACTCCCCGGCCGAGTACATGGACCGGCTCAACGCGAACCGGCCGGCGGTCTTCCTCGGCAACGCGTGGGCGGACTCGATGTTCCCGCCAGGCACGGTCACCGACTTCTTCACCGAGCTCACCGGTCCGAAGAAGCTCATGCTGGGGCCCGGCGACCACTCCAGCCAGGAGGCGTTCGGTCTGGCCGGCCTGCCGAACGCGGTGTGGGACACCGCCGCACGCTGGATGGACCACTACGTCGCCGGCGAGGACAACGGCATCGCGGCCGAGGACCCGGTGGTGGTGAAGGCGCCGAAGGGCGAGAACTGGGCCGGCTACCCGAGCTGGCCGGCGTTCACCGGCGAGCCGGAGCGGCTCCACCTGGGTGCCGGCGGCGCGCTCGCACCAGAACCGGCGACCGGGTGGCGCACGACCATCGACGCCAATGTGCCGACGGCGGCCGACTCAGGCACGGCCATCGTGACCGGCACCCTGCAGGGCCTCGGGCTGCCCGCCGCGACGTCGCTGCCGCTGGTCGCCAGGCACGCCGCGGGCGTGTGGGTCGGCGCCCCGCGCGCCCGGCCAGGCGAGGTGCGCGGCGCACCGCGCCTGCGCGCCACGGTGACACCGAGCGCGGCCGATACGTCGCTGTTCGCGTACCTCTACGATGTGGACGCGACCGGCACGGCAGCGCTCGTCACGCACAAGCCGCTCAGCCTGCGCGACGCCACGCCCGGCGAAGCCCAGCGCGTGGACCTCGGGCTGGACCCGATCTCCTGGCACGTACCGGCGGGCCACCGCCTCGCGCTGGTGGTCGACACGGTGGACCCGCGGTACAAGGACGTCAGCACCCCGAAGAGCACGGTCACCTTCAGCTCCCCCGCCGACGCCCCGTCGACCCTGACGGTGCCACTGGCCGGCTGACGCCGACCGTCAGACGCGGTCGTCGGTCCAGGTGCCGGCTACTGCGTGGACCTGCTCAGGACGCTTGAACCGCTTGTCCATCAGGCCCGCGTACCAGTCGGCCTCGGCGAGCGACTCGGTGGCTGCTGCCCCCGGCAGCAGCGTGCTCATCCCGGTGCCCTCGTCGAACTGCGCCTTCTTCCGCCACACGATCTCGGCCGGGAGCAGATCGGACGCCGCGGCACGCAGCACCCACTTCTCCATCGGCTCGCCGTCGCCGTGCGCGTACTGCTTCAGCTCCGGCCGGATGCGCATCGCCTCCGCGATGACCGCCTTGTCGAGGAACGGCACCCGCGCCTCGACGCCGTGCGCCATGGACATCCGGTCGACGCGCTGCAGGTTGATGTTGTGCATGGCACCCAACGACCTGCGTAGCTCGTCGTGCAACTGCACGGGATCGTCGTACGACTCGTGGTAGCTGTACCCGGCGAAGAGCTCGTCGGCACCCTCGCCGGTGAGCACCACGGTCACCCAGTTCGAGGCGAACTGCATCACCTGCCAGGTCATCACGGCGGAGCGCACCAGGTCGACGTCCGCGGACTCCAGGTGCCAGATCACGTCAGGCAGCGACTTGATCGCGTCGTCCGGCTCCACCACCAGCTCGTGGTGGATGGTGCCGAGGTGGTCCGCGACCAGCCGTGCCGCCTTCAGGTCCGGACTGTCCGGCAGGCCGACGGCGAACGTGTGCAGCTCGTCGACGTGCCTGCGCGCGAGCGCAGTGATCAGCGAACTGTCCAGGCCGCCGGAGAGCAACGCACCGAACGGCACGTCGCTGCGCAGCCGCTTCACGACGGCCGCTTCGAGCACTTCACGGAAGTCGCGCACGACCTCTGCGGTAGCGCGTTCGACCGGGTCGCCGGCGGGCACCTGGTAGTACCTGCGCAGGCCGTGCGCGCTGTCGAACACGTGCCCGGCGGGGAACTCGGTCACCTCGTCGGCGATGCCGTCGAACGCCTTCACCTCACTGCTGAAGCCATCCACGTCGCCGATCCGTACCCGGTACAACGGCTTGATGCCGAGCGGGTCGCGTGCGGCGACGATGCGGTCGGGCGTCGCGTAGACGAACGCGAACATGCCGTCCAGCCGCGTCGGGGCGTCCGCACCCCAACGGCGTACCGCATGCAGGATGGATTCACTGTCCGAGCCGGTGGCGTACTTGCCGGCGCCGAGCTCACTACGCAGGGCGTCGTCGTTGTAGATCATGCCGTTGGCAACCAGTGCGTCACCGTTGGGCGTGGTCAGCGGCTGCTGACCGTGCCGTGGGTCGATGACAGCGAGTCGACGGTGCCCGAGCAGCCGGTGGTCGTGCACTTCACAGGTGCCGACGCCGTCCGGACCGCGATGCCCGAGCCTGGTCAGGGCATCGTCGAGAACATCGGGTAAGTCATCGAGAGAAGAAGAGTCAGAAGAGCTGGGAACAAGGGCTGCTAGCCCACACACGTGCGAACACGTCCTTCAACTGTCGCGAATGCGTACGAGACCATGATACTCGATCCTCGTCGGAGGCCGTTGCTGTGCGTGAATCATGTGTTGTCGTGACGACAACACTCAGGTCGGGAGGTACTTTCATGACGATGTCGAGCCCGTCGGTCGCGGTTGTCGGAGTCGGCAGCACCGGCGCCATGGCGATGTGGCAACTCGCGAAACGCGGCGTGCGCGTCACGGGGTTCGAGCGGTTCAGCCCCGGACACGACCGAGGTGCACACGGCGGGGAGACACGTATCTTCCGCACCGCCTACCAGGAGAGCCCCGACTACGTACCGCTGTTGGTTCGTGCCAAGGAGTTGTGGCAGCAGCTGGAGGAGGAGACCGGCGCGGAGTTGCTGAACCTCGCCGGCGTGCTCACCATCGGGGCAGCCGACACGCCGCAGCTCACCAACGTCATGGCGTCCATCGCGGAGTACGGCCTGACGGCCGAGCAGCTGTCCGTCGAGGAGGCCCGCAACCGTTACCCGCAGCACGCGGTCGGCGACGACGAGTCGGTGGTGCTCGACCGCAACGCCGGGTTCCTGCGCCCTGAGCGCGCGGTGCTGCACGCGAGCAGGCGCGCGGAACAGCTCGGCGCGACGCTGCACACGTACACGAAGGTGACCGCGATCGAGCCGGATCAGCACGGCGTCACCGTACGTACGGACGGCGGCACCGAGCGGTTCGACCACGTCGTCGTCGCGACCGGGCCGTGGGCGACGCAGCTGCTCGGCGGCTTCGGTTACGACGCGAGCGTCATCCAGGTGCGCCGCATCGTGCAGATGTGGTTCCCCGCCAAGGATCCCGCGCTGTTCCGCCCGGACCGGTGCCCGGTGTTCATCCGCGTCTCCCCCGTGCCGTACTACGGGCTGCCGGCCGCCGACGGCGCCGGCCTCAAGCTCGGCGTGTTCACGGAGGAGAACCGCGTCGTCACCGACCCCGACGACTTCGACAGCCGCGTGGGGGTCGGCGAGATCGCCAGCTTCCGCGACACGGTGGCCGAACTCCTCCCCCAGCTGTTCCCCGAGCCGGTGCGGATCGGCGCGTTCATGGAGGGGTACACGCCGGACTCCGACGGCCTCATCGGGGCACTTCCCGGCGCGGACAACGTGACGCTGCTCGTCGGCTTCTCCGGACACGGGTTCAAGCTCGCCCCCGCGTTCGGCGCGCTCGCGGCCGACGCGGTGCTCGGCACCCGGACGACGCCGTCGCTCCCGCGGCTCGACCCGGCCCGCGAGCTGTCCACCCACCCGCGAGAGGTGCAGCGAACTTAGGGTTGCCTAAGTTATAGTGCTCTGGTGCCGCCCAACCCCGTCCCAGCAGCCAGCCAGGACGGGCCGACCACTACCGAGGCGGTGCTGCGGCGGGCGGTGCTCGGGCAGGCGCGGTACGCGGCGCCGGCCACCGTCCTGCTGATGGCGCACCAGGCGCTGGAGTCGCTGGTGCCGGTCGCGATCGGCCTGGTGATCGACCACGCCGTGGCGACCGGCGCGGGCGGCGTCCTCGCCGGCTGGCTCGCCGGCCTCGCCGGGCTTTTCCTCTGCCTCTCGCTGGCGTACCGCTTCGGCGCCAGGCTCGGCGTCCGCGCGATGCAGCAGGCCGCGCACGACCTGCGGCTCGCGCTGACCCGCCGCATCCTCGACCCGCGCGGCGGCGCGGAGACCGGCCGGCTGCCCGGTGCGCTGCTGAGCACAGCGACCCTCGACGCTCTGCGCGTCGGCGAGCTGATCAAGGTGTTCGCGTTCCTCGGCGGCGCCCTCGCCGCGCTGGCCGTGACGGCGGTCGCGCTGCTGCGCATCTCGGTGCCGCTCGGCCTGGTCGTGCTCGGCTGTGCGCCGCCGCTACTCGTGGTCATCCACCTGCTCGGCAAGCCGCTGGCCAGGCGCACGGCGGTCGAGCAGGCGGCCGTCGCCCACGCGTCCGGCGTCGCCACCGACCTGGTCGCCGGCTTGCGCATCCTGCGCGGCATCGGCGCCGTACCTACGGCGGCGGACCGCTACCGGGTCACCAGCCAGACCGCGCGGCGGGCGGCCGTGCACTCGGCGAAGGCGCAGGCGGCGTACGAGGGGGCCACCATCGGGCTGACGGCGATCTTCATCGCCGCCGTCGCGTTCGTCGGCGGCCGGCTGGCGCTGCAGGACCAGATCACCGTCGGTGACCTGGTGGCGGCCGTCGGGCTCGCCCAGTTCCTGCTCGGCCCGATGTCGCGGCTGGCCGTGGTGGGCACCGGCTACGCGCAGGCGCGGGCGTCCGCCGCCCGCATCGCCGACGTGCTCGCCGCCGAGCACCCGGTCGCCGCCGCCGACGGCGAGCTGCCGCACCCGGTGCGTGGCCGGCTCCAGGTGCGGGACCTCACCTACCGCGCGCTGCGCGGCCTGCACCTGGACGCGGCACCCGGCGAGCTGGTCGCCGTCGTCCCCGGCGACCCCGCGGAGGCGACCGCGCTGCTCGCCGTGCTGGCCAGGGACGCCGACCCCGCCGCCGGCAGCGTGACCCTCGACGGCTACGCGCTCGGCGACCTGCATCCCCGTACCGTCCGCGGCGCGGTGCTGGTCGCCTGGCACGACGCCGACCTGTTCGAGGGCACGGTGCTCGACAACGTCGCGACGGCCGCCCTCGACGAGCGCCGGGTGAAGGACGCCGTGGTCGCCGCCGGCGTCGACCACGTCGCCGAGGTGCTCCCCGACGGTCTGGACACCTACCTCACCGAGCAGGCGCGCACGCTGTCCGGCGGCCAGCGGCAGCGCCTCGCGCTAGCCCGCGCGCTCGCGACCGACGCCCCCGTGCTCGTCCTGGCCGACCCGACGACCGCGGTGGACGCGGTGACCGAAGCGGCCATCGGCGACGGCATCAAGCGGATGCGCGCCGGCCGCACGACGCTCGTGCTCGCGTCCAGCCCAGCCCCGCTCGCGGTCGCCGACCGCGTAGTGGTCCTCGCCGACGGCGCAGCCACAGCGGCGGGCAGGCACGCCGACCTGGTCGCGACCAGCCCCGCCTACCGCGACCTGGCGCTGCGATGACAGATCCACACCGCCAGCAGCCGCCGACTACCACCGCCACCGCGGAACACCGACACGCCCGCCACCGACCCCACCTACCGCAACCTGGCGCTGCGATGATGACACACCCACACCGGCAGCAGCCGCCGACTGCCAGCGCTACACGTGCAGCCGCCGGGCCGCGGTCGCCCTGCTGCGGCCGCACCTGCCCGGGTTGCTCGCCGCGTTCGTGCTGTTGACCGCGGCGACCGCTGCCGGTCTGCTGGTGCCGCCGGTGCTCGGCCGGATTGTCGACGTGGTTGCCGCGGATGGGCGGCCGGGCACCGTCGGCGCGCTTGCCGGGGTGCTGCTCGTCGCCGCCGTCGCGCAGGGGGGTGTGCACCGCGCTGGGCAACGCGGCCGCCGCACGGCTCGGCGAGACCGCGCTGGCCAGGCTGCGCGAACGCGTGGTGCGGCGGGTGCTCGGCCTGCCGCTCGACCGGGTGGAGGCCGCCGGCAGCGGCGACCTGCTCGCCCGGGTCGGCAACGACGTCGCCCTGATCGGCACCGCCGTGCGCGAGGTGCTGCCGCAGCTGTCAGGCGCGACGCTGACCACGGGCCTCACCATCGTCGGGCTCGGCGTGCTCGACTGGCGGTTCGCGCTGGCCGGCCTCGCCGCCGTACCCGTCCAGCTGCACACGCTGCGCTGGTACCTACGCCACTGCGGCCCGCTCTACGCGGCCGAGCGGGTCGCCGAGGGGCAGCGCGCACAACAGCTGCTGGACAGCGTCGGCGGTGCCAGGACGGTGCGGTCGTACCGGGCGGAGGCGCAGCACCAGGAGCTGGTCCGCTCCCGGTCGCTCGGGGCGTTGCAGTACGCGCGGCGGACGGTCCGGTTGCAGACCCGGTTCTTCGGCCGGCTCAACCTCGCCGAGTTCGTCGGCCTGGCGCTCGTGCTGGCGATGGGCTTTGTGCTGGTCCGCTACGAGGTCACCACGGTCGGCACGGCCGCCGCCGCGGCGCTGTACTTCCACCGGCTGTTCGACCCGGTGAACATCCTGCTCGGGCTGTTCGACCAGGCGCAGCGTGCCGGCAGCGCGTTCGCGCGCCTGGTGGGCATCGACGAGCTCGAGCAGCCGCCCCCGCCGAGCGCCCCGGCCACTCCCCGCGACGGCTCGGTCACCGTGCAGGGCGCGTCGTACGCCTACCTGCCCGGGTACGACGTGCTGCGCACGGTGGACGCCAAGATCACCGCCGGCGAGCGGGTCGCGGTGGTCGGTGCCAGCGGTGCGGGCAAGTCGACGCTGGCCAAGCTCGTCGCCGGCATCCACCCGCCGACCGCCGGCCGGGTGCTCGTCGGCGGCGCCGACCTCGACCGGGTCGAGCCGGCCACGCTGCGCCGGCACGTCGCGCTGGTCACCCAGGAGGTGCACGTCTTCGCCGGCAGCGTGCGCGACGACCTGACGCCACGGAGCACGAGCTGGTGACGGCGCTGACCACCGTGCACGCCTGGTCGTGGGTCGCGACGCTGCCGGACGGCCTGGACACCGTCGTGGGATCGGGCGGCCACCGGCTGACGGCCGCCCAGGCACAACAGCTGGCGCTCGCCCGGCTCGTGCTCGCTGACGTGCCGACGGTCGTACTCGACGAAGCCACCGCGGAGGCCGGCAGCACAGGCGCGCGGCTGCTGGAGACCGCGGCGGCGGCCGCGCTACGCGGCCGCACGGCCGTCGTGGTCGCGCACCGGCTCACCCAGGCGGCGGCCGCCGACCGGGTGCTCGTGCTCGACGACGGCCGGGTACTCGAAGTGGGCCACCACGACGAGCTCGTCGCAGCGGGCGGCCGCTACGCCACCCTGTGGTCGGCCTGGCAGGCCAGCCGCACCTCCGGGTGAGTGGTTGGCCACACAGTGCGCAGACCGTAGAGTCACCCCATCGCCGGCTGACGAGGAGCCCCCCACCGTGAGTCCTGAGCAGCAGGAACGCCAGCTACCGCCGCACATCGACACCAGCAAGCCGAGCCTGGCTCGGGTGTACGACGCTCTGCTCGGCGGCAAGGACAACTTCGACGTCGACCGCGCACTGCTGCAGCAGTTGGTGCAGCTGACCCCGGAAATGCCCGCGGTGGCGCGCTCCAACCGGAGGTGGCTGATCCGTGCCGTGCGTTGGCTCGCCCGCAACGCCGGCATCGACCAGTTCCTCGACGTCGGCTCCGGACTACCTACTTTGACCTGAAAAAGTCGGGGCGTGGCGGTCTCTGAGTGGGGGTTTGTTCGTCGAGAGGATGGCCTCGAACCCTTGGGTGAGAAGGGGTCGAGGCCATCGTGTTTCGTACTGTAAATGATCAGCCGACGTTGTGGGATTCGGTCCTGCCGGTTGAGTTGCTGGTGTTGCCGG
>WHTA01000092.1 GCA_009379825.1 Streptosporangiales bacterium | reverse complement strand
CTAGGATCCGCAGCTCGTCCACCAACCCCTGTTCCAGCAGTGTCACGGTGAGTCCCGAGCTCCCGAAGATCGCGACGTCACCGGTGGCCTCGGTCCGGAGCCGAGCGACGTCGGCGTGCAGGTCGGTGCCGTCCGTGACGCGTGTGCCCTCCCAGGGCGTGACCTGCGCGCTGCTGGTCACACCGTCTTGGGCACGGCGTTCATGAAGGCCGTGACCTCGGGCATCTCCTCCGCGGACCGGGCCGAGGTCCAGACGTCGGCGAAGTGCTCGTAGGTGCGCCGGCCGAGCAGCAGGGCCCCACCTCGCGGGTCTGCCGCAGGTTCCAGTCGAAGAACTCCTCGTCGTAGCGTCCCCAGCCCAACTCCCCGTCAGGCCCCTCGTGGTAGCCGTCGAGGGAGCAGAACAGGAACGCGAACACCTGCTGCGGCGCATCGGAGCTCGTACGGGTACTCATCACGGTGCCACCTTAGCCCGGCCGACGGCCGGTCGTTCCTGGTGCAGTCGGAGGCCTTGGTCGACGAGGCTGCCGCGGTTCAGCTCGGGTACGGCCGTCAGCTCGAACCACTCGGCCCGGTCGGTGCTGCCGCCCACCTCGTGCCGTAGCTCACCGCCGACGATGTGCGTCGCGTAGTAGATCCGCACCGCGTGCACGTCCAGCGGCGGCTGCTCCTCGGTGACCCGCAGCGAGTCGACGCCGAGCAGCTGGTCGACCGCACACTCGTAGCCGGTCTCCTCGGTGACCTCGCGCAGCACCGCGTCGACCGGGTCCTCGCCGTGGTCGAGGCCACCGCCGGGCAGCGTCCACTTCTTGTCGAACCTGTCGACGAACCTGGCCAGCAGCACGTGTCCGTCGCGGATCACGATGGCGTAGGCGGCGACCCGCACCCGCCGCACCCCGTCGATGTCGGCACCCATGCCTGCATGGTCTCAGGTCAGGGTGGTGAGCAGGCTGGTGGCGCCGGCCAGCCAGACGACGCCGATGAGGACGTAGCGGAACCCCGCGGTGGAGATCCGGCGCGCGCTCCAGCTGCCGGCGAGGTTGCCGGCGACGGCGGCCGGGAGCAGCAGCAGGCCAAGGGTGAGGAAGCCGAGGTCGGCGGCGCCCGCCGAGATGCCGACGACGATAGCGACGGCGTAGCTGGCCAGGTTGAACGTCGCCATGGCCAGCCGGCTCTCCTGTACGGGCCAGCGCTGCAGCGACGCGAGCAGCGCAGGCGGTGGGCCGCCCATGCTCGTGCTGCCGTTGAGGAAGCCGCCGAGGAGCGCGGCGGCGGCGACCGCGGGGCGCTCGCGCCGGATCGGTGGCGGTAACCGCAGCATCCAGCCGGTGGCGACCACGATGGCGGTGACGGCGATCACGATGGTGAGCGCCCCGGCCGCGATCTGGGTGAGGACGAAGACACCCACCGGCGTGCCGACGAACGCGCCGACGAGCAGCGGACCGCCGTGCCGCACGCGATGCCTGCCCCGCGCCTCGATCAGCACGACCGCGCACAGCACCGTGCCGAGCAGCAGTGCGAGGAACACCACGTCGTGGGGGTTCGGTACGACGAGCACGAACAGCGGCGTGAAGACGATCGCGAACCCGAGCCCGGTGAGCCCGTGGACGTAGCCGGCGGCCAACGCCAGCGGCGCGCCGACCAGCAGCCGCAGCCCGGACACCTCGGCCGGCAGGGCCATGCCGAGCACTGAGCCGCTCATGCGGGCGTCACCGGCTGGTGTGCTCGGTCGCCTGCGCGGCGCGTACCTCGATCCAGCCGTCGCGCACCCGGACGTCGAGCGGGGGCTGCGGGAACGTCGCGGGACCCCGTACCACGGCTCCGTCGGTGAGACGGAAACGCGAGTAGTGCCACGGACAGCTGACTATCCCTTCACAGACCTTGCCCAGCGAGAGCGGTGCCCCGGCGTGGCTGCACGTCGCCACGATAGCGGAGATGCGGTCGTCGGCGCCGCGATGCAGCAGTACGCTCAGGTCGCCCGCCTCCGTCGGCAGGCTCGCCCCGGGTGCCAGCTCGCTGTCCTGCACGGTACGCGTCCAGCCGTCGGACGCCGGCGTCCAGTTGGTGTGGTCGACCATCGCGCCGCGCCCGAGCACGAGATGGCCGCCGAGGTACGCAGCGCCCAGGGTGGTCGCGATGCTCACCACGGAGAGCACGATGGTCAGCGCACCCAGCCCGGCGAAGTACGCGACGGACGAGCCGATCTGCACCAGTAGGGCACCGGTCATCAGCAGCCCGTGCAGCAGCCCCACCCGGCGCTCGTGCCCGTCCGAGACCGACCAGTCGGCGGTGCCGGTCGCCGCCGCGGCCACGGCACTCGCACTGCCGAGGATGCTCAGCAGCACACCGGGTTCGCCGTAGCCGAACGCGTACAGCAACAGCGATCCCGCCCACAGCCCGATCGGCAGGTCACTCAGCGCCGGGTGGAGTGCGTGGCCGAGCGGCTTCCCGTGCAGCAGGTCGAACAGGCCGGCCAGCTTCGCACGCACCGGCGTGACCACCCGTTGCAGCGACCTGGCGAGCCGTTCCAGCCAGCCGAACGAGTCGATCGGGTCGATCAGACGGCTGTGCAGGTTGCGGTGCGGCCGCGCCGGGTGCACGGTGCCCTCGTCCTCGGGCGGCTCGGCCGCAGTGGTCGCCGACCGGCCGGGCGTGGTGCCGACGAGCACCTTGCCGTCGACCACCTGCACCGGATAGCACTGCGTCGACCGGTCTGCGGGTGGGCCGAGCACGTCGCCCGACGTCACGTCGAACGCGCTGTAGTGCAGCGGGCAGTAGACCACGTTGCCCATCAACGCGCCCTCATCGAGGTACGCGTGCTCGTGGGTGCAGACCGCGTCGATAGCGTGGTACTGCCCGTCCACGAAGGCGAGCAGTACCCTGCTACCGGCGACGTCGACACGCTTCATCTGGCCGTCCGCGAGGTCACTCGCGTCGACCTCGACGAACTCTGCCGTGTCGTGGTCAGTCATCAGGCACTCGCGGCGTGCCGCGGCGAACCGTCCATCAGCTCGAGGAACTTCTTCCGCTCGTCCTCGGGCATCTGCACCGTGTGCTCGGGCCCCGGGTAGACACGCTCCTTCACTTCGTCCCTGTACTTGGTGAAGACGTCCTCGAACACCGGGATGATGTCGAAGTAGATCTTCGAGTGCCGTGGCGTGTGTTCCTCGTACATGTGGAACAGGTCGCTGGTGATGATGTGCACGCCGTCGCCGTTGTTGCCCGCACCGAGCGAGATGACCGGCACCGGCAGGGTCTCCGCGAGGTACTGGGTGACCTCGTCGGTCACGACCTCGCAGAGGATGGAGAAGCAGCCGGCGTCGACCATCGCCCACGCGTCGTCGACGAGCTCCTTCGCCCGGTCCGCGGTCTTGCCCTGTGCCTTGAAGCCACCGAGCTGTGCCATCCGCATCGGGGTGACGCCGATGTGGCCCTGTACGGGGATGCCGGCCTGCACGATCGCCTCGATGGCGGGTGCGTGCGACTGGTTGCCCTCGCACTTCATCACCTCGGCGCCGGCCTCGTGTACGAACCGGCCGGCGTTCTCGACGGCCTGCTGCTTCGAGACGTGGAAGCTCCAGTACGGCATGTCCACCATGCGCATGCCGTACTTCGAACCACGCTGTACGGCCTTGGCCATGCTCATCACCTCGTCGAACGTGACGGACGTGGTGTCCGGGTGCCCGAAGAGGATCATGCCGCCGGTGTCGGAGACGCAGAGGATGTCGATGTCGCCGAGCCGGTCCGCGACCACCGCGGACCGATAGTCGTAGATGGCCATCTGGACGATCGGGTCACCGGCGTTCATCTTCGCCACGAGCGACGGGATGGTCACCTTCTTCCGTCGCTGCTCGGTCGTACTGGCCATGCTGGGTCAGCTCCCCTCAGTGGTGACTGGTCTTTGTTGCAGAAACGGCGGTCATGCCGGCTCCGGGGCAATGTCTTCGAGCTCCCGGTTACGCGTCTCGGGCCCCATCGCGTAACCGATGATCGTGAGGACCCACAGCCCGGTGAAGGCCAGATAGGGAATGGTCGGGCCGTAGGTCTCGATCCCCCACCCGACGAGGAACGGCGCGAAGATCGACATGATCCTGCCGCCGCCGACCGAGATGCCGAAGCCAGTGCCACGCAGCCGGGTCGGGAACAGCTCGGAGATGTAGGTGTCGCCGACACCCCACAGCCAGCCGAGCATGGCGATCGAGATGCCGCCGAAGACGAGGTACGTGCCCAGCGACTCGCTGGTGGCCCCGGCCACGATCGCCCCCATCATGATGACCGCACCGAGGATCGCGGAGAACCTTCTGCCGACCAGGTCGGCCAGCCCGGTGCCGATGTAGCAGAAGAAGAACTGCACGACGTAGAACAGCATCGCGTAGAGGATGGCTTCTGCAGCAGTGACACCGAACTTCTCGACCATGAACGTGGTCAAGAAGACCGTCATCCCCCAGTAGCCCACCGCGTTCGCCGTGTAGACCAACCAGCCGATCACGATCCGCTTCTTCGCGCCAGGGATCTGCCAGAGCTTCGGTCGCTTCTGTGCGCCTTCGCGCTTGTCCTCGACCTGTCGCTGCAGCTTCTCCACGGTGTACCGCACCGACTCCTGGAGGAACCGCCGCATCACGAAGATGATGAGGGCAGGTGCGATGGCGAAGATGAACGCGAGCTCCCAGCCCCAGATCGGCACGACGACGAGTGCAACCCCGCCGGCGAGCACGTACCCGAGTGAGTAGAGCGAGAACATGATCCCGCCGGTGCCGAGTGCACGCACCTTCTTCGGCCACATCTCCGCGGTGTACGGCGCGCCGACGGCCAGCTCGCCCGCGCCGCCGACCCCGGTGAGGAACCGCAGGCTGGTGAAGAGCGCGATGTTCTTGGTGAGTCCGCCGAGCATCGTCGTGATCCCGTACATGAGGATCGAGACACCGAGCGTGTCCTTGCGTCCCCACTTGTCTGCGGCGATACCGAAGCCGATCGTGCCGACCGTGTAGCCGACCAGGAAGATCGAACCGATGATCCCCGCTACGTTCAGGGTCATGCCCATGCTCTCCCTGATCGAGGGGAGCACGATGCTGTAGATGTTCACTGCATACGAGTCGAAGCCGTACCCCATGCCCGCGGCCAGCGCGACGAGCAGCGCCTGCTTGAACGGGACACGTGTCTTCTCGTCGGTCTCGGACCCTTCGGTGCCGAGACTGCTTGTCGTCCCCCCGCTTTGGGCGTCGTCGAAAGGTTTCGCCATTGAAGCCTCAGCCCCTTCCGGGCGTTCGTTCCTAGTCGCAGCCGCTCAACCCGGCCGCCCTAGTTCTACGACGATGTCGTCGCCGTCCTCGCGTGCGGTGAACGTCGCGAGACACCGGCTCTCGTCGAACACCGCACGGCCGGTCCTGATGTCGTACTCGTAGCCGTGCCAGGGGCATTTCAGGATGTCGCGCGCCAGCTCGGCGACGTACTTCCCGACGTCGTCGGTGGTGGCGTGGTGGTCGTAGAGCGGCCCCTTGTCCAGCGGCCCGCCCTGATGCAGGCACTTGGCCGCGAGGGCGTGCAGGCTGCCGTCGCGGGCACGGATGACCGCCACGCGGATCGGGCCGAGCTGTGCTCCCGTGACACAGCCTGGTTGGAGTTCGTCTTTCCTGCAGACCACTTGCTTCACGCCGCTTCCCTTTCGCGCTCGCTGACCTCTGCCCGTGCCGTCACGCTTGCCTGAAGGCCGGCATCTTCGGGTAGAGAGACCGGGCGTTCTCGTAGAAGATCTTGTGGCGCAACGACTCCGGCAGGTCGCCGGGCAGTGCCTCCCACGGCGAGTCGAAGTCCCAGTGCGGGTAGTCGGTGGCGAAGCAGAACAACTCGTCGGACCCGACCGAGTCGATGAGCCGCAGGAACGACTCCGTGGTCATCTCCTCGAGCGGCTGGGTGGAGAAGCGGAAGTGCTCCCTGATGATGTCGCTGGGCATCCGCTTCACCCACGGCACCTCGGAACGCAGCTGCTTGTACTGCTGGTCGGCGCGCATCATCACGTGCGGCACGTACGTGACGCCGCCTTCGATCATGATCACCTTGAGCTGCGGGTACTTGTCGAAGACGCCGTTGAAGATGAAGCTCACCATCTGCGACATGAAGACCTGTGAGATCAGCGTGTGCCACTCGATGTAGTAGCGGTGGAAGCCGAGCGCCGTCGGCGCGTTCTCGCTGTGGTGGATACCGATCGGCAGGTTGTTCCGTACGGCTGCCTCGTAGATCGGGTGGTAGTAGGGATCGCCGAACGGCCGGTCCGCGATGTACATGGCCACCTGCACGACCTCCGGGTGGGAGCCGACCCGGTCGATCTCGCGCGCGGCGGTCACCGGGTCGTGTGCGTTGACGTGCACCGACCCGAGCAGCCGGCTGTCGCGCTCCACCCAGTTCTCGATCTGCCAGTCGTTGTACGCGGACATCAGGCCGGTCTTGAACTCCGGCCAACCCGGTGCGAGCCCGGAGGCGTCGAGCCAACCGGTGAGGACGGCGTAGTCCATGTTGTACTCGTCGAGCAGCTGCTCCCTGAGCAGGCCGTAGTCGGAGCCGCCCGGGCTCCCGTCCGGCAGTTTCGCGTCCACCCGGTCGAGTCCGCCGGCGGCGTACTGCGCGAACGGCAACACGCGGTCCGGTTGCCACTCGAAATCGGTGATGTACTTGTGCCATATCGGGTCGAGGTATGGGAGCAGGGCGTGCAAATTCGCGCGCTCGTGTACGTCGGTGTCAACGAGGTGGAATTCCCGGCCGCTTTCACCAGCAGCCGGCGTGGACACGACCTGTGTCATGGTGTTCCTCCACTGGCACAAATAGGGCGCGATGCGCGTTACGGCCGGAACTATGCCAGCGCTGGGAATGCCTCGGTAGCCGTCGACTGGCGATGAGCTCATAAGCGCTCGTTCGGAACGCCGTCTCACCATGTGAAATCGTGCCCAACGTCGTCGGTCATCGGCGGTTGGCGTGATACCGCCGGGGCGCCGGTGGAGGTGCGGCAACACCGAGTTGCTCTTGAAGAGTGGCGACGTACGCGATGAGCGCGTCGATGGTGGTGGTGACCCTGGTGAGCCCGAGCGACTCGCGCCTCGCCACCAGCCACATGGTGCGCCTGGCGGAGACCTCGTCCGGCAGGATGGGCACGAGGTCGGAGCGGTCCATCACCAGGAAGCGTGGCAGGAAGCCGATTCCCCCGTGTGCGGTGACCAGGCGGAGCTGTGCGAAAACGTTGGAACTGCGGATCACCGGACGGGTGGGCACCACGTGCGTCTGGAAGATGTCGAGCTCTGGTACTTCCAGCAACGACTCCACGTACCAAACGAGTGCATGGTCGGCGAGGTCGTCGCGCGTGCGTACCGGAGGATGCGTCGCGACGTACTCCGGTGTCGCATAGAGTCCCATCAGGTAGTCCGTGAGGTGACGCACTACGAGCTGCCGTGACTTGGCACGCTCCAGCGTCACCGCCACGTCGTAGTCGCGCGAGGTGACGTCGAACCGGCGCGTCGCCGTCGTCAGCTCGATCTCCAGCTGCGGGTGCGTACGGCGCAGCTCGACGAGCGCGTCCGGGATGATCGTGCCGCCGATCCCGTCCGGTGCGGCAATACGAACGGTGCCACCGAGACTGCTGCTGCGCGCGTTGTGGCCCAGCTGGCTCACCGCGTGAAGTGTCGACTCGACTACCTCCGCGTACCTGAGCAGCTCCTCGCCGTCGTCGGTGACGTGCCAGCCCCTCGTCGTGCGGTCCACCAGCCGCTTGCCCACCGTCCGTTCCAGTGCAGTGATGCGCCGTGACACGGTGGTGTGGTCGACGTCGAGACGTCGCGCTGCGTCGACAAGACGCCCGGTTCTGGCGAGCTCCAGGAGGTAGAGCAGGTCGTCAGCGCGCGGTGCCGTCATGGAGACAGTTTGGTCAGTTGTGCGTTTCTGCACAACGGGTGTGCTCAAATACTCCCGCTTCACCCTTCCGGTCCGCGCGTGGCAGATGTTTGACTCAGGTCAACAGCACGTCACGAGGGCGAGACGTCATGGTGCTACCAGCAGGTCAGTTAGAGCTCGCCGATCTCGACCTGCTGCTTTCCGTGCAGCGGCTGGGCAGTCTGGGCAAGGCGGCCCGCGAGCACGGAGTGTCACAGCCCGCGGCGAGCTCGCGGATCCAAGCCCTCGAACGGCGTCTCGGCCTGCGTCTGCTCGAGCGATCCCCTTCGGGTTCGCGGCTGACACCTGCGGGGGCGATGGTCGCCACCTGGGGTCGACGGGTGGTCGACGCTGCTGCGGAGCTGCTCAGCGGTTGTGCGGCATTGCGGGACGCTGCCGACAGGTGGCTACGGATCGCGGCGAACTCCACCACCGCGGACTACCTGATGCCGTCGTGGCTCGCCGAGCTGCGCAGTCGACAGACCGGCCTCACCGTCGAACTGCGGATGGGCAACTCGCACGAGGTCGTGCAGCAGGTACGTGCGGGAACGGTCGACGTGGGGTTCGTGGACGACCCGTGTCCACATGCTGGACTGGTGGAACAGGTCATCGCGGAGGACGAGCTGGGCGTGTTCGTCGCGCCCACGCACCCGTGGGCGGGATACCGCCGACCGGTGACACCGGACGAGCTCGCCGGTGAGATCACGATCGTCAGGGAACGCGGTTCCGGCACCAGGGAGACCGTCGACCGCGTGCTCGGCGAGCTGTGCGACGGTGAGCCGCATCTGGAGCTGTCGTCGACGACCGCCATCAAGGAAGCGGTGGCCGCCGGCGGGGGCGCGGCCGTGATCAGCCACGTGGCTGTGCGGCACGAGCTGCGTAACCACGAGCTGGTCGCGGTTCCCGTCGTGGACGTCGACCTGACCATCCGGTTGCGTGCGGTGTGGCGCAGGAACGTAGAGCTCCCCGATGCGGCGCTCGCCCTGGTGAAGCTGGCGATGGACGAGATGTCGGCGTCGTGCCCGGTAGGCATGTCGCGGATCGGTTGCCGCAGTGACCAACCGAGGAATGGCGCCGGGCGTGATTTCCGCCATCTGCGCCCGGCGGCACCGGCGTCGTGATGCCGCTGATTTCCGACCATGGAATTCCTGTGTTTTTCCTGTCATAAGACCGGGCGATGACGTAATCGCCAATTGGTCGCTAGCGGCTGCAAAACCGTCCTGCCACGCTGTGCTTGCAAATTGACGCGTTCGGAGGAGCTGCTATGACAGTACCCAGCAACCTGGAGATCGCCCGGCAAGCAGCGCTGAAACCGGTCGAGGACATCGCAGGCGAGCTGGGACTGGGTCCGCACCTGCTCGACCCGTACGGCCGCGACGTCATGAAGGTGGACCTGGAGGCCATCGACGAGCTGGCCGGCAGGCCCAAGGCGAAGTACGTCGTCGTGAGCGCGATGACGCCCACCCCGCTCGGCGAGGGCAAGACGACCACCACCGTCGGTCTCGGCCAGGGGCTGAACCGGATCGGCCATAAGGCGATCGTGACCATCAGGCAGGCGTCGATGGGGCCCGCGCTCGGGATCAAAGGGGGAGCGGCTGGCGGCGGGTACAGCCAGGTCGTGCCGATGGAGAAGCTCAACCTGCACTTCACCGGCGACATGCACGCCGTCACGGCGGCGCACAACCAGCTGTCCGCGATGCTCGACAGCCATCTCTTCCACGGCAACAAGCTCGGCCTCGACCCGCAGCGGATCACCTGGCGGCGCGTGCTCGACGTGAACGACCGGGCGCTGCGCAACATCGTCGTGGGACTTGGCAACCGGATGGACGGTGTGCCACGGCAGAGCGGCTTCGACATCACCGCGGCGTCCGAGGTGATGGCGATCCTCGCGCTCGCCATATCGATGGACGACCTGCGGGCCAGGCTCGGCCGGATCGTCGTCGGCTACACCAGCGAGGGCGAGCCGGTGACGGCGGAACAGCTGCGCGGCGCGGGCGTGATGGCCGTGTTGCTGCGCGAGGCGCTCAAGCCGAACCTGGTGCAGACGCTGGAGAACACACCTGCACTTGTGCACTGCGGGCCGTTCGGCAACATCGCGACCGGCAACTCGTCGATCGTCGCCGACCTGATCGCGTTGCGCGCGGGGGAGTACGTGGTGACCGAGGCGGGGTTCGGTGCGGACATGGGCGCCGAGCGGTTCTTCAACATCAAGTGCCGGGCGTCGGGGGAGCGTCCGGACGCCGCGGTGATCGTCGCGACCGTACGTGCGCTCAAGGTGCACTCGGGCAACTACCGGATCGTGCCGGGCAAGCCACTGCCCGCCGACCTGCTCGCGGAGAACCCGGACGAGGTCGCGGCGGGCGCGGCGAACCTGCGCAAGCAGATCGAGAACATCCGGCTGCACGGGGTGTCGCCGGTCGTCGCGATCAACGCGTTCCCCAGCGACCACGAGTCGGAGTACGCGGTGATCCGCCAGGTGGCCGAGGAGGCCGGTGCCCGGTTCGCCGTCTCCGAGCACTTCGCGACCGGCGGAGCCGGGGCCGAGGAGCTCGCCGCGGCGGTCGTCGAGGCGGCGGAGGAGGAGTCGCAGTTCCAGCTGCTCTACCCGGACGAGGCGACGCTGCGGGAGAAGATCGAGCGGGTGGCGACCGGCGTGTACGGTGCCGCGGACGTGGAGTACTCCCCGCAGGCGGCGCGGGACCTCGAGATGTACGAGCGGGCCGGGTTCGGGGACCTGCCGGTGTGCATGGCGAAGACGCATCTCTCGCTGGCCGCCGACCCCGGCCTGCGCGGCGCGCCGACCGGTTGGACGCTCCCGGTTCGGGAGGTGCGTGCGTCCGTGGGTGCCGGTTTCGTCTACCCGATCTGCGGCGACATGCGCACCATGCCCGGCCTGGGTGCCGAGCCCGCGGCCGTCGGCATCGATCTGGACGCCCAGGGCCAGACCGTCGGTCTCTTCTAGGCGCCCACCGCCGCGGGCACGCCAGCCTGCGGCAGCGGCGGGGCGGCCGCCCGGATCCTTCTGTCGTTGACCACCGGGCGGCCGCAACCCGCCGACTGCGGGGGTCTGGCCGCGGTCAGAGGCGCTGCTGGGCCTCGGTGAGTACGTTGCGGAGGATGGAGGCGATCTCGTCGAAGTGCTCCTGGCCGCAGATCAGCGGCGGGGAGAGCTGGATGACGGGTTCGCCGCGGTCGTCGGCGCGGCACACCAGGCCGGACTCGAACAGCTTGGGTGACAGGAAGCCGCGGATCAGCCGCTCGCACTCCTCGTCGCTGAACGTCTCCTTGGTCGCCTTGTCCTTCACCAGCTCGATGCCGTAGAAGTACCCGGCGCCGCGGACGTCACCGACCATGTCCAGGTCGCGCAGCCCCTCGAGTGCCTGCCGGAACGACGCCTCGTTGTTCCGGACGTTGCCGAGCAGGTCCTCCTTCTCGAACACGTCGAGGTTGGCCAGCGCCACCGCCGTCGAGACCGGGTGGCCGGCGAACGTGACGCCGTGCAGGAACGTCGCATTGCCCGTGCTGAACGGCTCCATCAGCCGCCTGCTGGCGATCATGCCGCCGAGCGGGGAGTAGCCGGAGGTGATGCCCTTGGCGAACGTGATGATGTCGGGCTGGTAGCCGTAGCGCTCCGAGCCGAAGTAGTAGCCGAGTCGGCCGAACGCGCAGATGACCTCGTCTGAGACGAGCAGCACACCGTACTTGTCGCAGATCTCCCTGACCCGCTCGAAGTAGCCGGGCGGCGGTGGGAAGCAGCCGCCGGAGTTCTGTACCGGCTCGAGGTAGACGGCGGCGACCGAGGTCGGGCCCTCGCGGACGATGGCCCGCTCGATCTCGTCGGCGGCCCAGCGGCCGAACGCCTCCAGGTCGTCGCCGTGCTCCTCCGCACGGTAGAAGTTCGTGTTCGGCACCTTCACCCCGCCGGGGGCGAGCGGTTCGAAGGGTTCCTTGATGTCGGCGAGCCCGGTGATCGACAGCGCGCCCATGCTGGTGCCGTGGTACGCCACGCTCCGGCTGAGCACCTTGTAGCGGCTGTGCTCACCGACCAGCTTGAAGTACTGCTTGGCCAGCTTCCACGCGGACTCGACGGCCTCGCTCCCGCTGGTGGTGAAGAAGACGTGGTCGAGGTCGCCGGGCGCGAGGTCGGCGAGCCGCTCGGCCAGCTCGACCGCGCTCGGGTGTGCGTACGACCAGATGGGGAAGTAGGCCAGCTGCGCGGCCTGCCGGCCGGCGGCCTCGGCCAGCTCGCGGCGGCCGTGCCCGACCTGACTCACGAACAGCCCGGCGAGGCCGTCCAGGTACCGCTTGCCGTGCTGGTCGTAGACGTACGGGCCCTCGCCGCGGACGATGACGGGCACCTCGTGGTCGGCGTACGACGACATCCGGGTGAAGTGCATCCACAGGTGCTGCCTGGCGGCGTCGCTCGCGGTAGCTGCCTGCTCACCACGCGGCTCGGAAGTGTCGTAGCCCATCGCGTTCTCCAATCGTTGAACCCCACTGTCATGCTGACAGGAACCCACGGAATGTCAAGATTCCGTTGAAAAGTGAGTCGGATACAACGGAATCCCTTGTCAGCTCGCCGAGCCTGTGTCATCGTCTCTGCACAGCGTTCGCCAGGAGGGATTCCGCATGATCGAGACGCGGACTGCCGCGGAGCCCAGCGACCTGCCGGGAACACACGGTGAGCAGGCCGTGCCGGCAATCCAGCTCGCCGGAGTCACCAAGGAGTTCTCCTCGCGCGACGGTGACGTGGCCGCCGTCCGTGGCGTCGACCTGACCATGCCCGAGGGGGCGTTCTTCTCCCTGCTCGGGCCGTCCGGCTGCGGCAAGACCACGACGCTGCGGATGATCGCCGGGTTCGAGGAGCCGACCGCCGGACAGGTCTTCCTGCACGGTCGGGACGTGACGCAGGTGCCGGCTAACCGTCGCGACGTGAACATGGTGTTCCAGAGCTACGCGCTCTTCCCGCACATGAGCATCTTCGACAACGTCGCCTTCGGGCTGCGGCGAAAGAACGTACCGCGCGACGAGATCCGCAGCAGGGTCGGCGAGATGCTGGACATCGTCGACCTCACCGGCCGGGAGCAGCGCCGGCCGCGCGAGCTGTCCGGCGGCCAGCAGCAGCGGGTGGCGCTTGCCCGTGCGCTGGTCAACGGGCCGCGGGCGCTGCTGCTCGATGAACCGCTCGGCGCCCTCGACCTGAAGCTGCGCCAGGCCATGCAGGTCGAGCTGAAGCGGATCCAGCGCGAGACCAAGGTGACGTTCGTCTACGTCACGCACGACCAGGGCGAGGCGCTCACCATGAGCGACCAGATCGCCGTCATGAACGACGGCCTGGTCGAGCAGCTCGGCACGCCGGCGGAGATCTACGAGTACCCGGCCACGAAGTTCGTGGCCGGGTTCATCGGTACCTCCAACCTGCTCGACGGCACTGCGCAGCAGGTGACCGGCGAGCTCGCCACCGTGTCGTACGGCGACGAGCAGCTGACGGTCGCGCTGCCCGCCGGCCGGTCCGCGGTGGCCGGTGACCGGCTCGAGCTGACCGTAAGGCCGGAGAAGATCGAGATCTCCACGCAGCCGGTGACCGCTTCGAGCGACCTCTGCGTGCTACGGGGGACGGTGGCCGAGGTGGTCTACCTGGGCACCTCGACCAACTACTCGGTCACCACACGGGCGGGCGACGAGGTCGTCGTCTTCCAGCAGAACGCGTCGTCGGCGCAGACGGCCGCCGACCGTGGTGACGACGTCTGGTTGTCCTGGCACTCCCGCCACTCGTACGCGATTGGAAGTACCGAATCATGAGCGAGCACGACATCGATCCAGCGCTGCTGCGTGGCCTCACCACGCGCCGCGGAGTCTTCCGGCTCGCCGGCCTCGCCGGCGCCGGTTTCGCTCTCGCCGCGTGTGGCGTCGAAGGCAAGAAAGCGGCGAAGCCGAAGAAGGACGACGTACAGAAGTTCTGGTCCGGCAAGAAGGAGAACGGCAGCCTGGTCTTCGCCAACTGGCCGTACTACATGGACCCGAAGCGGCCCGAGCTGAAGCAGTTCAGCAAGGAGACGGGTACGAAGGTGGCCTACAAGGAGGTCATCCAGGACAACGCGTCGTTCTACGCGAAGGTGCGGCCGCAGCTGGCGGCGGACCAGTCGATCGGTTACGACATCATCGTCATGACCAACGGCACCCAGTTCAGCCAGATGGTCGACCTCGGGTTCCTCGCGCCGCTCGACCACGACCGGTTGCCGAACTTCGCGAAGCACGCGGGGGAGAAGTACAAGGAACAGTCGTTCGACCCTGGCAACGTATACAGCGTGCCGTGGGCGAGTGGCTTCACCGGGCTGATCTACAACGCGAAGTACATCGACGAAGAGATCACCAGCATCCAGGAGCTGTGGAACCCGAAGTACAAGGGCAAGGTCGGCATGTTGTCCGACACCCAGGAGATCGGTGCCTACGGCATGATCGCCACCGGCGCCGACCCGGAGAAGTCCACCAAGGCCGACTGGGAGAAGGCGGCGGCGAAGCTCAAGGAGCAGCGCGACAAGGGCATCGTGCGCAAGTACTACGACCAGGCGTACATCGACGCCGTGGGCAAGGGTGACGTCTGGCTCACCATGGGGTGGTCGGGCGACGTGTTCCAGCGCAACCTGGAAGGCGGCGACCTGCGGTTCGTGATCCCCGAAGAGGGCGGCATCATCTGGACCGACAACATGGTGATCCCCACGACGGCGAAGAACCCCGTCGACGCGATCACCCTGATGGACTACTTCTACCAGCCGGAGATCGCCGGCAGCCTCGCGGAGTACATCAACTACATCACTCCGGTGCCGAAGGCGCAGGGCGTCATCGAAAAGGACGCGGCGGAGGCCAAGGGCGAGGACAAGGAGGTCCTCGAGATGGTGGCCGAGAGCCCGCTGGTCTTCCCCACCGCCGAGGACTACGCGAACACCAGCTCGTACCGGGTCTTCAAGAACTCCGCGGAGAAGAAGGAGTACGAGTCGATCTTCCAGCCCATCGTCACGTCGTGACCCGACTGGAGGTGATGGCCAGGTGAGCAAGCCGAAGTTGTTCCGGGCGCTGACGCCGTACGCACTTGCACTGCCCGGCGGGCTGTGGTTGGCGATCTTCTTCATCATGCCGATGTTCGTCATGCTGTCGCTCTCGCTGCAGCAGGGCGACGTGGTAGAGGGCTACCGCCTCACCTGGCACTGGCAGACGTACATCGAGGGAATCCGTACCTACGACGAGCAGATCATCCGCTCGCTGGGTTACGGGCTCGCCGCCTGCCTGCTGCAGCTGGCGATCGGTTACCCGATGGCGTACTGGATCGCCTTCCATGGTGGTTCGCGCAAGTCGAGTTACCTGTTCCTGCTCCTGCTGCCGTTCTTCGTGTCCTTCGTGCTGCGGACGATCTCCTGGCACTTCGTGCTCGCCGACGACGGCATCGTGCTCGGCACGCTGAAGGGCTTCGGCCTGCTGCCCGAGGACTTCCACGTGCTGGCGACGACCGGTGCCGTGATCGGCGGGCTCGCGTACAACTTCCTGCCGTTCATGGTGCTGCCGTTGTACGTCGCGCTCGAACGCATCGACCCCGCGCTCATCGAGGCGTCGTACGACCTCTACGCGAGCCGGGTGCAGGCGTTCCTGCGGGTGATCTTCCCGCTGTCGTTGCCCGGTGCGTTCGCCGGCGTACTGATGACGTTCGTGCCCGCGTCGTCGGACTACGTGAACTCGTCGGTGCTCGGCGGCACGCACAACACGATGATCGGCAACGTGATCCAGAACCAGTACCTGGTGGCACAGGACTACCCGATCGCTGCTGCACTGTCCTTCACCCTGATGGCGTTGCTGCTCGTCGGCATCTTCCTGTACGCCAGGGCGCTCGGCACCGAGGATGTGTTGGAGGCGTCCGCCCGATGACGACGCTGAGTGGAACCGAGCCGGCCACCAAGCGGCGGCCCCGTCGCCTGACGGGTTCCCGGTTGCTGCACATCCACACCTGGTTGGTGATCGGTTGGCTGTGCCTGCCGATCGCCGTGATGATCCTGTTCGGCTTCAACGACACGAAGAGCAGGTTCAACACCACGTGGCAGGGGTTCACGTTCAAGTGGTACGGCAGGCTGTTCGAGATCGAGGACCTGACCAAGGCGCTGGGCAACTCACTGCTGATCGGTCTGCTCACCACGCTGATCGCAGGCATGCTCGGCACGCTGATCGGCATCGCGCTCGGCCGGTACCGGTTCCGTGGTCAGGGCGCGTTGAACGTGGTGCTGTTCGCGGCGATCTCCTGCGCCGAGATCGTGATCGGTGCCGCGTTGCTGTCGCTGTTCATCACGATGAACGTGCCGCTGGGGTTCTGGACCATCCTGGTCGCGCACGTGATGTTCTGCATCCCGTTCGTGTCACTGACGGTGAGAGCCCGGGTGCTGACGCTGGATCCGGCGCTCGAGGAGGCGGCCCGCGATCTCGGTGCCGGCACCTGGACGACGTTCCGCCTGGTCACCCTCCCGATGATCTTCCCCGCGGTGCTGTCCGGCGGGCTGCTCGCGTTCGCGCTTTCGATCGACGACTTCATCATCACCAACTTCACTGCGGGTAGCACGATCACGTTCCCGTTGTGGATCTGGGGATCGACGAAGGCCGGCAGTCCGCCGCAGGTTAATGTGATGGGTACGTTGATCTTCGTGGCAGGGGTGGCACTCGCGGTGCTGAATGCGTTGTACGCCCGACGTCGGCGGGCCTGAATGCCCGATCTCGATGACGCGTTCGCGGGCGCCGTCGCCGTCCCGTTCTGGCTGGACGACCCCGACGCGCCCGAACCGCAGCCCGCGCTGACCGGCACCGGCGAGGCCGACCTGGTCGTCGTCGGCGGTGGCTTCACCGGGTTGTGGACGGCGTTGCTGGCCAAGGAGCGCGACCCCGCGCGCGACGTCGTGCTGCTCGAGGGCAGGACCATCGGCTGGGCGGCGTCCGGCAGGAACGGCGGCTTCTGCTCGGCGAGCCTCACCCACGGGCTGGGCAACGGAATGGCGCACTTCCCCGACGAGCTGGTGACGCTCGAGCGGCTCGGCAACGAGAACCTCGACGAGATCGAGCAGACCGTCGGCAAGTACGGCATCGACTGCGCGTTCGAACGTACCGGCGAGGTCTCTGTCGCCACCCAGCCGTGGCAGGTCGACGAGCTCGCCGAGGGTGCCGACGAGCTGCGCCGCTTCGGGCACGACGCGGAGCTCTTCGACCGCGACCAGATGCGTGCAGAGGTCGACTCGCCGACCTACCTAGCCGGGGTGTGGCACCGCGACGGCACGGCGATGCTCAACCCGGCCAGGTTGGCATGGGGCTTGCGCGACGCGTGTCTGCGGCTCGGCGTACGCATCCACGAGCACAGCAGGGTGCGGGGCGTGCACAGCGTCGGTGGCCGGCTGCGGGTCGACACCTCGCGCGGCGCGCTCACGACCGACGCGGTCGCGCTAGGCACCGGCGTCTTCACGCCGCTGCTGCGCCGGCTGCGGCACTTCCTGCTGCCGGTGTACGACTACGCGATCGTCACCGAACCGCTCACCGACGCACAGCTGTCGAGCGTCGGGTGGCACAACAGGCAGGGCCTGGCGGACAGCGGTAACCAGTTCCACTACTACCGGCTCACCTCGGACAACCGGATCCTGTGGGGCGGTTACGACGCGATCTACCACTTCGGCAACCGGGTGCGTACGTCGCTGCAGCAGCGCTCGGCGACGTTCGAGCGGCTGGCGATGCACTTCTACCAGACGTTCCCGCAACTGAGCCGGGTCGGGTTCACGCACACCTGGGGCGGTGTCATCGATACCTGCAGCAGGTTCTGCGCGTTCTTCGGCACCGCCCACGCCGGCCGGCTCGCGTACGCGGCCGGCTTCACCGGCCTCGGCGTCGGCGCGACGAGGTTCGCGGCGAACGTCATGCTCGACCAGCTCTCGGGTGCGGAGACCGAACGCACCCGGCTGCAGCTGGTGCGTAGCAAGCCGGTCCCGTTCCCGCCGGAGCCGTTGCGCTACGGCGTCGTGCAGCTGACCCGGTGGTCGCTCGCGCGAGCAGACAACCGCCAGGGCCGCCGCAATGTCTGGCTGCGTGCCCTGGACAAGTTCGGCGTCGGCTTCGACTCCTGACGCCTGCGCGTCAGCGGTCGTCGAGCAGCGGCTGGCGCGGGTCCCAGGTGGTGCCTTCCGCGGCGTCGCGGCGGCGCCTGGCGATGGCGC
This sequence comes from Streptosporangiales bacterium, assembly GCA_009379825.1. Taxonomy (NCBI): domain Bacteria; kingdom Bacillati; phylum Actinomycetota; class Actinomycetes; order Streptosporangiales; species Streptosporangiales bacterium. Next base: position 1,615 of record WHTA01000092.1, on the reverse strand, counting down.
ACAGCGACTCGAGCACCACCCGGTTGGCGAGGAACGAGGTCAGCTCGGCGTTGTCGTACGGCGGTGACACCTCGACCACGTCGACGCCGACGACCGGCAGTTCGTAACAGATCCTGCGTACCGCGTCGAGCAGCTGCCGGGAGCTGAGGCCGCCGGGCTCGGGGGTGCCGGTGCCGGGCGCGTGCGCGGGGTCGCAGACGTCGACGTCCACGGAGAGGAACACGCCGTCGCACTCGTCGGTGGCGATCGCGAACGACTCCGTGAGGCAGTCCTCCAGGCCGCGCGCGACGATCTCCGTCATCTCGTAGCTGCGCATCCGCTGGTCGGCCATCCAGGAGAGGGTCTCCGGCTCCGGCCAGTAGCCGCGCAGGCCGACCTGCAGGAACCGGTCGCCGCGTACCGCTCCCGACTCGATCAGCCTGCGCATCGGCTGGCCGTGCCCGACCAGCGAGCCGAACGTGATGTCACCGGTGTCGGCGTGCGCGTCGAAGTGGATCAGCGAGACGCGTCCCTCGCCGAGGTGTTGTGCGACGCCCGCGGCGTCCGGCCAGGTGATGGTGTGGTCGCCGCCGAGCATCAGCGGGATGGCGCCGGTGCGCGCGATCGCGTAGACGGCCTGCTGCAGGTCGCGTACCGAGCGCTCGGCATCGCCGGAGTACATCTCCACGTCGCCGGCGTCGTAGACGCGTAGGTCGCGCAGGCCGTCGGTGCGCAGCGCCAGCGACGGCCGGGAACCATCGTGCGGCAGGTAGCAGGTCTGCCGGATGTACTGCGGACCGAACCGTGCGCCTGGCCGGTGGGACGTGCCGCCGTCGAACGGGGCGCCGAGGATCACCACATCGGCGTCGGCGTAGGTTGCCGGGTCCGCCCAGTCGCAGCTGTCCACGCCGAGGAACGTGATATCGGGTCCGAATTGTGGGCCGTATCGCGCCATGGCTAAGGAGTTCCCCAGGCGTAGGTCTGCTTGCGCAGCTTGAGGTACATGAACGTCTCGGTGTCGCGCACTTCGGGGACGGACCTGATGTGGTCGTTCACCAGCGCGAGGAGGTGGTCGTCGTCGTAGCAGACGAGCTCGACGAGCAGGTCGAACGACCCTGCGGTGACGACGACGTAGTCGATCTCTGGGATGGCGGCGAGCTGGTCGGCGAGCTTGCGCACGTTGCCGTGCGCCCTGATGCCCACCATCGCCTGCCGCGCGAAGCCGAGGGTCAGCGGATCGGTGACGGCGACGATCTGCATCACGCCGTTCTCGATCAGCCGCTGCACGCGTTGCCGTACCGCGGCCTCGGACTTCCCGACCTCCTTGGCGAGGGCCGCGTAGGAACGGCGGCCGTCTTGCTGGAGCGCCTCGACGAGTGCCTTGTCGACGGGGTCCAGGTCGGCCTTGGACGACCCCTCCACCGGGCGCCGCCAGGCCCCCGCCTGCGCGCTGTTGGTGTCGGCGGCATCCTCGCGCGCCGCCTTGGTCGGTCTCACGGCGGACATTCTTCCCCGCTTCGCCCGGGTAGGGACGTGGACACGCCCTGGTCTACTGATTCCGTCGTTAACGTAGCACAATTCAACGGAATTAACAGCCGACTGTCGCCATGCGTATAGGTATCGGCGGTCTCTCTAG
>WHTA01000091.1 GCA_009379825.1 Streptosporangiales bacterium | reverse complement strand
TCGTCGAACGCCGCTTCTGCCACCTCAAGCAGTGGCGCGGCCTCGCCACCCGCTACGACAAACTCGCCATCGTCTACCACGCCGCCGCCGTCTTGAACGCTGTCATCGCCTGGACCACGCATTTACGAGACACGGCCTAGGTCGGCTGGTTGCGGTGTGCCAGCCCGGAACGGAGCACGCCGGCGGCGGTGAGCCGTGCGGTCAGCTCGCCGGGCGACAGCCCGAGCAGCGCGGCCAGCGACGGCACGTCGCGGCGGCGCAGCGACAGCACGTCGGTCTCGTAGTCGCCGCGGTCGTGCTGGATGCTGGCTAGGTAGCGCAGCACGACGCTCCACTGCTCGCCGGACAGGCCTTGCAACCGCCGCAAGTCGAGCACCGGGTGCTGCAGCACCAGTTGCGGTAGCGCGTCGCGTTCGACCGCAGGCGCACTGCCGAGCAGCTCCGCCACCGAGGCGCCGTAGAACTCGGCCAGCTCCGCCAACCGCTCGACGGTCAGCGTCCGCGCGCCGGCTTCGTAGCTGGCGATCGTCGCGGCCTTCCACCGTCCCTGGGACTGGCGTTCCACGTCCCGCCGGGTGAGGCCGAGCCGTTCGCGGACGGCACGCAGCCGCCCGCCCAGGTTCATGCCGACGCTGCCCTCGTCGGGCTCCTCGTCCTTGTCCGCCTCGAGCGACGGCGGCGGCTTCAGCGACGCGAGCCGCGCGGGGATGAACAACTCGCCGCGCCGCACCCCGTGCAGAGCGCCGAGCAGCTGCGAGGCGGTGACCGCCTTCGGGATCCAGCCACGGACACCGGCGGCCAGCGCGTCGGCCACCAGGTCGGTCGCGTCCGACATGGTCACCACCACGACCCGCGCCTTCGGGTACGCGGACCGCAACCTGGTCACCACGTCGTCGTCCTGCCCCTGGATGTCGAGCACCACCAGCTCGGGCTCACCCTCGCCGACCTGGCCGAGCAACGTGGTCAGTGTGGACCCGGAAGCGAGAACGTCGAACTCGGCGGTGTTCGCCAAGAGTCGCTCGATGTCTCGCCGGAACGAGAGGTTCCGGTCGAGCACGAGCACCGGCGTCACGCCATTGCCGTCCGTCATACGTCCCTGCTCCTCCTCCGGGGAACGTCAGCTCGTCGGTCGCAGGACCAGCTCATAGATGGTGTCACGGTCGATGCCGCCTTCCGCCCACCGCATCGGTGTTGTCCGTCCGTCGGCCCAGATCTTGCCCTGATCGAAGTAGTGCCGGTCGAGCGTGTGGCCCGAGGCACCGGTCAGGTTAACCCAGCTCGAGTCGTCGAGGTCGCCAAGATCCACGACCATCCGCATCGACGGCACCGAGGTCACCGAGTAACCGTCCAGCGTCGACCAACCGGTGGCGTTGACCACGGCGGAACCACCGCCGAGGCGCAGCGGACCACGGTTGAACAGGGCTTCGACTGCCGCGATGCCCGATGCGCCGAACGACTGGTTTCGAACGGTCAAAGTGTGCAGGTCTCCCCAACGCCATGTGCTCGGATCGGAGCCGAGTGTGCCAGACAATTCGTCATATGCCTCACCCATCGACTGGGCAAGGATGTCATCACGTGTTTCCCGTACGCTAGAGGTACGGGCATCATCCCACCACACGCTGCGCGGCGAGCGCAGCAGCTTCTCCATCACCAGGAACCATCTGGCCTGGCCGTCCGGTCTGGCACCGGCGGGCAGCTGGTCGTGGAAGGTCCTGGCGAGCAGGTGCCGCCAGACGGCGTTGAAGTACGCGGCAGGCGCCGAGTCCGCCTGCGAGTGGTAGTCCCACCTGGTGAGAAGGGCCCTGGCGTGCGTGGTCCCCGCTGGCGGCGCGACCTTGCGCAGGTACGGCACCACGATCGCCGCCGCCGGGTTGAGGGTGTCCAGCTGCATCTGCTCGTTGGCGGTCACCGTCAGCGGATCTTCCGCCTTTGTGATCATCTCCACGATCCGTTGACTGCGAAAGCCAGGATCCCAGTCACGAGTCAGCGAATACGGGTACTTGGCCTCGTCGACGACGGCCTGGTTGGCCGTCACCACGTAGCCCTCCTCGGGGTCGAAGGCGTACGGCATCGCCGCGAACGGCACGTACCCCTTCCACTCGTCCTTGCCGGTCCATCCCTTGGCGGGGGTGGTGCCGTCGTAACCCTTGCGGATCGGCACCTTTCCCGACGCCTGGTAGCCGATGTGCCCGTCCACGTCGGCATAGACGAGGTTCTGCGCCGGCGCGTCGAAGAGCTGCGCGGCCGCCCTGAACTCGTCGAAGTCAGACGCGGTGTTCATCTCGAAGATCGCGTCCGCCGTACGACCGGGTGAGAGCGCGGTCCACCGCAGCGCCACCTCGTACCGCTCGCCGGCACGGCGGGACAGCCGGCCGAGGCCGTCGTCGACACCGGAGAGCAGTGGGCCGTGCCTGGTCGAGCGCACGGTCATCCGCACCGGCTTACCGCCGGCCACCTTGATGACTTCCTTCCTCCTGGTCAGTGCGACCCGGTTGCCGTCGTACTCGTAGAAGTCGCCACGCACCTTCTCCAGGTAGAGGTCGGCGACGTCCGGGCCGAGGTTGGTGAAACCCCAAGCGATACGGTCGTTGTGGCCGATCACCACCCCTGGCACACCGGCGAGGCCGAAGCCCGCGACGCTGTACGGACAGCTCGGGCTGACCGGCGCGCAACGCAACCCCACCTGGTACCAGGTCGACGGCATGGCGGCACCGAGATGCGGGTCGTTGGCGAGGATCGGTTCACCCGACGCGGTCCGCTCGCCGGCGACCGCCCAGGCGTTCGAACCGATCGCGCCGCCGGCCTTTCCGGCCACCGACGAGATGCCGTCGAGCACCTTGCCCGCCTCGGCCAGCGACGTGCGGATCGCTGCGCGTGCCGGCCGCGCTGACCCATCAGCGGCCACCGGTGGCCGCCCCGCAGCGGTCGAGCGCCGCCGGTCGTCGGTGACGAAGGCGCCGCTCCTGACCTTCCCGTCCCCGACGATCGGACGGTGCCGGTCGTACGGGTAGTCCGGGTAGAGCTCAGCCATGCGCTTGTTCGGTAATTGCTCCGGCAACAGCGCCCGCGCCAGCTCCTGGTCGTCGTTGCCGCGCAGCTGCCAGGCCATCACCTTCAACCACGCCAGGCTGTCCACGGGCGTCCACCGTGCCGGCCGGTACGACCTGCCCTGCAGGCCGAGCAACGCGTACTCGGCGCCGAGCGCCGGACCCTCGCGTTGCTCGAGGTACGCGTTGACGCCCTCGGCGTACGCGGAGAGGCCGGTCTGCGCGGCGACGCTGAGCATCTTGTACTCGCGTGCCGCGATGCGCCGCCAGCCCATGGTCCTGAGGTACTTGTCCATCGGCACCGCGCTCTGCCCGAACAGCTCGGCCAGCCGGCCACCGCTGAGGTGGCGGCGGAAGTCCATCTCCCAGAAGCGGTCTTGGGCGTGCACCCAGCCCTGGGTGAAGAACAGGTCCGCGGCGTTCTTCGCGGTGACCTGCGGCACGCCGTACCGGTCACGGTCGACCTGCACGGCATCGCGGAGGCCGGACACCCTGATGGTGCCGTCCCGGTCGGGGAAAGGGAGCTTCACGACGATCACCGCGGCGGCCGTGAGCAGCATGCCGACGACGAGCAGGCCGCACAGCACCCCGTAGCAGACACGACCGAGTCGGCCCACCAAGCGCATGGTCGACCCTCACCCGGCCGAACTCGAGACGACGGGCACCTGGCTCGTGCGGCTCGGCCCGGACCGATTCAGCATGGGCGAGAGCCTAGCCGGCGGTTCCCCCACGTCACTGGGGGCCATGCCCGTCCACCCAGAACGCCGGGGCGATTTGTGGCCCGATGCCGGGATCAGGAAGGATCTGGGCATGTCGGAGATGCTGCTGCCTACCGCACTAATGGTGGGCGCCGGCGTCTTGGTCGTCTCCGTGCTCGCCGTCCGCCTGTCCGGACGTATCGGCCTGCCGGGCCTGTTGTTCTTCCTCGGCCTCGGCCTGATCCTGGAGCAGACCGGGATCTCCATCCACGACCCGAGCCTCGCCCAGGGCCTCGGGCTCGCGGCGCTGGTGATCATCCTCGCGGAGGGCGGGTTGACCACGTCGTGGCCGCACATCCGTACGGCGATACCGGCGGCCGTGGTGCTCGCGACCGTCGGGGTGGTCGTGAGCATGTTCGTGGTCGCCGCGGCCGCGCACTTCCTGGTCGGGATGGACTGGCGGCTGTCGCTGGTGCTCGGCGCCATTGTCTCGTCCACCGACGCCGCCGCGGTCTTCTCCGTGCTCCGCAGGCTGCCGCTGCCGCCTAAGCTCGCCGGCGTGCTGGAGGCGGAGTCCGGCTTCAACGACGCGCCGTGCGTCATCCTGGTCATCGCGCTCAGCGCCACGGGGCCGCTGCCGAGCACGTGGTACCTCGCCGTGGACGCGCTCTTCCAGCTCACCGTCGGGGCGGTCATCGGCATCGGGGTCGGCTGGCTGGGCGCGAAGATGGTGCGCCGGATGGCGCTGCCGGCTACCGGTCTCTACCCGCTGACGGTGCTCGGCCTCACCGTCGGCGTGTACGGGGTCGCGGTGCTGCTGCACGCGAGCGGCTTCGTCGCCGTCTACCTCGCCGGCGTGGTGCTCGGCAACGCGAGGCTGCCGCACGGACCTGCCACCCGTAGCTTCGCGGAGAACATGGGTTGGCTCGCGCAGATCGGGTTGTTCGTGATGCTCGGTATCACCGCGTTTCCCGAACGGCTGCCCGGCGCCATCCTGCCCGCGCTGCTCGTCGGCGTGGGCCTGCTCGTCGCGCGGCCGCTCGCGGTCTTCGCCTCGCTGCTGCCGTTCCGCCGGCCGTGGCGGGAGCACACGTTCCTCTCCTGGGCCGGCCTGCGTGGTGCGGTGCCTATCGTGCTCGCCACCATCCCGGTCACCTCGGGGGTGGCCGGCAGCGACCGGCTGTTCGACGTGGTGTTCGTGCTCGTGGTGGTGTTCACCGTGCTGCAGGCGCCGACGCTGCCGTGGGTGGCAACCAAGCTGGGCGTCGCGTCCCGCGCCGAGCCGGTGGACCTGGAGGTGGACGCGGCGCCGCTCGAAGACATGCGCGCCGACCTGTTGCAGCTGAGCATCCCGCCAGGCTCGAAGCTCGCCGGCATCGAGGTGTTCGAGCTGCGGTTGCCGAACGGTGCCGCCGTCACACTCGTGGTACGCGACGGCGCGGGCTTCGTCCCGCGGCAGGACACCATCCTGCGCCACGGCGACGAGCTGCTCGTCGTCGCGACCAACGAGGCGCGGGAAGCCACCGAACGCCGGCTGCGTGCGGTCAGCAAGCGCGGCAAGCTGGCCCGGTGGTTCGGCGAGCAGGGCAGTTAGCCGGCGCCGGTGAACAGGGTGCGGGAGTGCAGCAGCCGGTGCCGCAGCGCGGCGAGGAACAGCTGATCCGCGTCCGGCACCGGGACCAAACCCACCGCATCGTCGTACGGGTCACGCCGCTGCAGCAGGCCGAGCCAGTGCACGTCGCGGTACGCCTCGCTGAGCAGACCGCCGACCGTGTGGTGGTCGACGGGCTGGCCGTTGGCCAGCCGCCAACCGCTCTCGTCGAGCACCTGCAGGCACACGTCGACGATGTCGTCGAACGTGCACGGCTCGTCGTCGAGGAGCGCGGCCAGCAGGATGTCCCAGACGGCCACGGCGGCGTGCGCGCCGCTCGACGCGCGCCGGCCAGGCACCGGCACGAGCGCGCCGGCGACCTGGCGCCAGAGCCTCGTCACCTTCCCCAGCGCGTCGCGGCCGGCCGGCGCGAGCACAAGTCGCTTCGCCTGCGTCCGCACCAGACCGAGCCGTTGCGCGACCGTCCGCAGGTAGTACACCGGCGGCACGTCGCGCTCGCGCGCCGGGCTCGCGACCAAGTCGTCCGCCAACCCGACCTCGTCGACGCACCGCGCCACTGCGTCCGGCTTCAGGTAACCGGAGTCGGTGAGCGGCACGCCGCCCTCGACGAAGGCGAGGAACCGCTGCAGCCGCCGCAGCAGCCGCTCGGCCGCCGCCGGCTCGGCCGCCGGAACCGCCTGCGCCATCTGTGGCTCCAGCCGGGCGAGCAGCCGCTGTCCGGTCAGTGACCCGCCGCTCCTCGCCCAGGCGAGCACCCGCTCCGCGACGATGCCCTCGTACGGCGCGCGGCCGTCGAGCTCCGGCCGGCCGGTGGCGAGCACCCGGTTGGTGATCTCCTCCCTGCGCTGCAACCAGCCCGCGCGCTTGGGCGTGTACTCACCGACCTGCACCGCGATCTCCAGCGCGTCCGCCACCAGGACGTACGCGGTCGCCTCGCTCGGGCCGCACTGCGGCGCCCACGACAACAGCTCGGTGTCCGGTGGCTGGATCCCCGACCTGGTCAACGCGCCACGAACCTCGTGCCGCAGTCCCGCATCCGACCGCGCGGCGCCGGCCAGCACGTCCCTGGTCTCCTCGCCGCGCGCGATGTCCGCGTACCGCCGCAGCGACATCAGGTCGAGGAGCGCAGCGAGCCCGTCGACCACCCGTGCCGGGGAGTCCACCGAGCGGTCACCCGGCAGGTCCAGCCAGCAAAAAGCCTGCACCCGCCACTGGGAGACGAGGCCTGCGTCGTCGCTGCCGTCCACCCGTTGCCAGGCGAGCTCAGCAGCCGTGGCCAGATCGGGGTCGCGCCGCCGCAGCTCAGCGAGTGCGGTCGTCACGCATGCCTTCATACCGGCAGCCTCGCACGCGCAACCGATCGCCGTAACCCACCCGGGCGGGATTTGGGAGTGTCAGTCCTCGACGGCCGCCGGCGTACGGCGGCCGAACAGGTTCACGCCGTACATCTGCAGGACCTGCTCGCCGTCCTGGTTGTGCAGCTCCCAGGAGAACTTCACCGTGCCGCGGTCGGGCACCTTACGCGACGGCCGGACCTCCTCCACCCGGATCCGGGCGCGCAGCGTGTCACCTGGCCGGACGGGCTGCAGCCACCACAGCCCGTCGACGCCGACGCCACCCTGGCACGACGTCTCGTGCAGGAACCCGTCCACGTAGAGCCGCATGAAGATCGACGCGGAGTGCCACCCACTCGCCACCAGGCCGCGGAACGGCGTCTGCTGCGCCAGCCCCTCGTCCAGGTGGTAGTCCTGCGGGTCCCACTGCTGCGCGTAGTCGACGATGTCCTCGGCCGTGACCTTCCAGGTGCCGAGCTCGTACACCTGGCCGACGGCGAGATCCTCGAAATAGAGCACCAGTCAAAGTTACCGGCTGGCACGCCCGCGACCCGGTAGTGCGCGAGGTGATGCTCAGCTCATTTCGCCGTCACGCCAGCGGTTCCGTGGCCGGCAGCACCCCGAGGTCGACGTCGGCGAGGCCGTCGGCGACGAGGAACTGCCTGATCCGTTCGCGGAACAGCTGGACGTGCCTGGTGGCCACCTCCTCCGCCAGATCCGGGTCGCGCGCGGCGTACGCCTCGACGAGCTCGGTGTGGTCGCGCCTGACCTTGGCGAAGTGGTCCTCGAGCGTCGACCACTCGTCCCGGCCGCCGAACGCGAGGTACCCGAGCCGCTGGCCCTGGTCGTGGATCCGGTACGCCAGCCCGCAGAGGTACTCGTTGCCTGCGGTCGCCGCCTCCAGCCGGTGCAGCTTGGCGTTCGCGTCGGCGATGCCGGGGGGATCGTGGGCGTCGATGGCCGCGCTGACGGCGGCGTCCGCCTCCCGCAGCTGGGCGAGCGCCGTGTCGGTCGCCCGTACGGCCACCAGCCGGGCCACCGACTTCGCGACGACGATGTGCGCCTCGAACAGCGCGGTGATGTCCACCAGGTCGAGCGGACGCACCACGAACCCACCGCTGGCGCGTACGTCCACCAGCCCCTCGGAGGCGAGCAGGAACAGCGCCTCGCGCACCGGTGTGCGGCTGAGCCCGAGGTCGCGGCTGAGCTGCAGGTCGTCGATCTGCTTGCCCGGCGCGAGCTGCAGCGTCATGAACCGGTTACGGATCTCTCCGTACGCCCGCTCCATCAGGGTTCGTTGCCGCCTGGTCACGGAGGAAATGCTTACACACGCGACGCACTTGCCAGACACTGCCTCGCCGTGTTTGTATTTTCATCAAATACGGACCGGGGTCAGGTAACCGCACCGGTCGTGAGCAGCCCCTCACCGACGAGCAGGCGCAGCCGCGGGCCGTTCCCGACACACCAGTCGAGAAGGAAAGGCTGATCCCTCCATGACCAGCCAGTAACCGACAGCCGTGCCGCCTGCCGTGCTGAGGAAGGTCGTCGTCGCCGCCTCGGTCGGGAACTTCGTCGAGTGGTTCGACTTCGCCGTGTACGGCTTCATGGCGACCATCCTCGCGGGCGAGTTCTTCGCCAGTGACGACCCGACGGTCGCGCTGCTCAACACGTTCGCGCTGTTCGTCGTGGCGTTCGCGCTGCGGCCGCTGGGCGGGGCGATCTTCGGCCTGCTCGGCGACCGCCTCGGCCGCAAGAAGATGCTCTCGCTCACCATCATCCTGATGGCCGGGTCGACCACCGCGATCGGCGTGCTGCCGACCTACCAGACCGTGGGGCTCCTCGCACCGTTGCTGCTCTGTCTCGCCCGCTGCGTGCAGGGTTTCTCCGCCGGCGGTGAGTACGCGGGGGCGTGCGCGTTCGTCCTCGAGCACAGCCCGGTGGACAAGAAGGCGCGCTACTCCAGCTTCCTGCCGGTGAGCACGTTCTCCGCGTTCGCGTTCGCGGCCGTGGTCGCGTTCGTCTTCGCGGCGACGCTGTCGGACGCCGCGATGAGCGCGTGGGGTTGGCGCATCCCGTTCCTCGTCGCGGCACCGCTCGGCATCTTCGGGTTCTACATCAGGATGCGCCTGGACGAGACGCCCGCTTTCGCTCTCATCGAAGAGCACGGCGAGAAGGTGCAGGCGCCGCTGCGCGAGACGCTGCGGACCCAGGCGACCACCATGATCCGGCTGTGCGGCTTCGTCGCCGTGACCGCGCTCGCGTTCTACACCTTCACCACGTACATGACGACCTACCTCCAGGTCGTGCTGAAGATGGACCGCGCGACCGCACTCTTCTCCAACGTGGCCGCGCTGCTGTTCGCCGCCGCACTCGCACCGCTCGTCGGGCGGCTGTCCGACCGCATCGGCAGGAAGCCGACCATGTGACGGCCTGCGTCCTGCTCGCGGCGCTCGTGTTGCCTTCGTACTGGCTCACCGGGCAGGGCGTGGGCATGGCCATCGTCGGCCAGTGCCTGCTCGCGCTCGGCGCGGTGACGTCGAACGTGGTGACGGCGGTGCTGCTCGCCGAGCTGTTCCCGACACGCGTGAGGTACACCGCGTCGGCCATCACGTACAACGTCGGCTACGCGCTCTTCGGCGGCACCGCGCCGTACATCGCGACTTACCTGGTCTCCCGTACGGACCAGCCGCTCTCGCCGGCCATCTACCTGCTCGCCATCGCCGTGCTCGGCCTGGTGGCCGTGCTGACCCTGCCGGAGACGGCGAACCGGGCACTGACCGAGGATCCCACAGACGACACCACCCGAGTGGAGGCCGTCCGATGACAGAACCGGTGCTGTTCAAGGACTGCCGACTGATCGACGGCACCGGTGGCGACCCGGTCGAGCGCGCCTCGGTGGTCGTCGACGGCGGCCGGATCAGCGAGGTGGTCACCGGCGCCGCACCGAACGGAACGTTCGCCCGCACCGTCGACTGCGCCGGCAGCACGCTGCTGCCCGGCCTCATCGACGTCCACGTGCACCTGGGCGCGATCGACGTCAACGTGGTCGAGCAGCACCGCCGCTACCCCACCAGCCTCGCGGCCATGAAGATCGCCAGCATCGTCCACGACACCCTGCGCCAGGGCTTCACCACCGTAAGGGACGCAGGCGGCGCCGACTGGGGTTTCAAGGCTGCCGTCGAGCAGGGCCTGGTCGACGGGCCCGACCTGTACGTCGCGGGACGGCCGCTGTCGCAGACCGGCGGACACGGCGACTTCAGGACCATGGCGGAGACCGGCGACCCGCTGTCGTGCTGCCCGGAGCTCGGTTACGTGATGCGGGTCTGCGACGGCCCGGACGCCGTGCTGCAGGCGGCGCGGGAGCAGCTGCGCCTCGGCGCGGACCACGTGAAGGTGATGGCGAGCGGCGGCGCCATGTCGCCGACCGACTCGCTGGAGTCGGTGCAGTACACCCCGGAGGAGATCCGCAGCGCCGTCACCGCGGCGCGAAGCGTCGGCACGTACGTGATGGCGCACGCCATCGCACCAGAGGCGATCCGCAACTGCGTCGAGGCGGGCGCGCGTTCGATCGAGCACGGCAACCTGATCGACGACGACACCGCCAAGCTGATGGCGGAGTACGGCACGTTCCTGGTGCCGACGCTGTCGGTGTACCAGAACCTGGTCGAGGACGGCGAACGGTACGGCGTGGCCGCGAACAGCCTGGCGAAGGCGAAGGCGGCGCTCGAACGCGGCTTCCAGGCCGTCGAGACCGCGCATCGCTTCGGCGTACCGCTCGCGTCCGGCTCCGACCTGCTCGGCGAGGCCGCGGCCGGCAAGGCCAGGGAGCTGGAGCTGAAGGCCGAGGTCATCGGCGCGAACGCGGCGATCGTCTCGGCCACTCGCACCAACGCCGAGCTGCTCGGGCTGGACGCGGAGATCGGCACGGTGGAGCCGAACAAGCGCGCCGACCTGCTGCTCGTGGACGGTGACCCGCTCGCCGACCTCGGCATCCTGCGCGACCCGGGCAAGCTGCGCATGGTCGTAAAGGCCGGCCGGGTCGTCGACGGCGGCTGACCGTCCTGGCCGAGACAGCTCGGGGGTACGTGGTCCAGGATGGGACCAGTGCCGACGAGTGGGAGGCCAGCGTGCGCGTCATCGTCATCGGGGCGGGTGTGATCGGGCTGACCTGTGCGACGCGCCTGCTCGACGAGGGGTTCGACGTCGACGTGGTGGCGCGGGACCTGCCCGAGGAGACGACGTCCGCGGTGGCCGCGGCGATCTGGTACCCGTACCTGGCCGAACCGGTCGACAAGGTGACCGCGTGGTCGGCGACGAGCTACCAGCGGTTCATCGAGCTGGGCAAGACCGACCCGGACACCGGCATCAGGATGCGCTGGGGCACCGAGCTGCACCGGCTGCCGCAGAGCGCGCCCGAGTGGGCGGCCTCCGTACGCGGCTTCCAGCGCGTCTCGCCACCGCCCACCGGCTTCCGCGACGCCTGGCGGTTCGAGACGCCGGTCATCGACATGGCGATCTACCTCGACTGGTTGAGCAGGCGGATCACCGAGGCGGGCGGGCGGATCACCCGGATGGCGCTGCCCGGCATGCCGAACCGGGCCCCGCTGGTGGTCAACTGCAGCGGGCTGGCGGCGAGGTCCCTGGTCGGCGACCTCGACCTCACTCCCGTACGCGGCCAGGTCGTGCGACTGTCGCAGGTCGGGCTCACCGAGTGGCTGCTCGACGCGTCCGCCGGCGGCGAGACGTCGACGTACGTCGTGCCGCGGATCAACGACATCGTCGTCGGCGGCACGGCCCAGCACGGCGACTGGAACCGGCGGCCGGACGCCGACACCGCCGCCGAGATGCTGCAGCACGCCCGCGCGCTCGTACCCGAGCTCGCCGAGGCCGAGGTACTCACCCACCGGGTCGGCCTACGGCCGAGCCGGTCGACCATACGCCTGGAGACCGAGCACACCCCGGACGGCACCGGCATCGTGCACTGCTACGGCCACGGCGGCGCCGGCGTAACCCTCTCCTGGGGCTGCGCCGACGAGGTCGCAGCCAAGGTCCGCAACCTGGTCACTACCTGACCGGGGCGTGCAGGAGCGGGAGCACGACGTCGTCCACTATCTGCACGATCACCTCGTCGGGCACCGACCCGACGAACAGGAAGTGGTGCCGCAGCAACGCCTGGCCGGCCTCCAGCCGGCGCTGTATCAGGGCGTCAGGTGACACCTCGCCGCGCCGCACTCCCCGTTGCGCGATCTCGCGCACCACGCGCACCCCGTTGCCGCGGGCACGCTCGCGTATCTCCGCCCCGCGCTCCGGGTCGCGCAGCGCGTCGCTGAGCACCACCTTGAACGCCTCGCCCACCGGCCCGCCGAGCTGCTCGTTGATGCTGCGGAACGCGGTGAGCAGGTCGCCGCGCAGCGAGCCGGTGTCCGGCACGGTGTCCTCGCTCGGCAGCATGTGGTAGACGGCGTCCATCACCAGCTCCAACCGGCTCGGCCAGCGCCGGTAGAGCGATGCCTTGCTCGCCCTGGCCCGCTCCGCGATGCGCTCCATGGTCAAAGCGGCGAAGCCGCCCTCGACGAGCTCCGCCAGCGCGGCCTGGTAGATCGCCGTGTTGAGCGCCTTACCGCGCCGCCTGGGCAGCTTCCGGTGGTCGACGGCGTCCGTCGCGTTGTTGGTCATCACGCCTCCTCGCCGTCCGCCGGCAGCACCTGGCCGCGGTCGCCGTCGACGGTCACCAGCTGCCCGTCGGTCAACGTGCTGGTGGCGACACCGGTGCCCATGATCGCAGGCAGTCCGTACTCCCGCGCTACGATCGCCGCGTGCGACGCTGGCCCGCCGGCGTCCACCACGACGGCCGCCGCGCGCTGGAACAGCGGTGTCCACGCCGGGTTGGTGTACGGGCAGACGAGCACCTCGCCGCTGCGCAGCGCGCCGAAGTCCGCCGGCCCGTGCACGACACGCACCGGGGCCGTGACCCGGCCGCCGCAGGCCGGCGTGCCAGAGACGAGGGCGGTGCCGACGACACCCCGGTCCGGGTAGACGGCGCGGGGGTCGATCATCCGCACCCCGGCGAGCTCGTCCCGTTTGGCTGCGCGCGTCACGACGGCGGCACGCAGCCGCTCGCCCGCGGCGCCGCCGAGCGACGCCTCGTCCTCGACCACCTCCAGCTCGTCCAGCTCGAGGTGGAACACGTCGAACGGCTCCCTGACCACGCCGGCGGCGGTGAGCCGCCGGCCCAGCTCGAACAGCGTGCGCCGCAGGATCGGCAGCGGCTTGGTGAAGTGGAAGTGCGTGTCCTCCCGGCACGCGACGCCCGCACAGGCGCTCGCGACCCACCGCCGCACGCGTCGCTGCAGGTTCAGCCGCCGTACCAACGGCCGCGCGAGCAGCTCCGCCAGCGCCGGCTCAGCCCGGTCGGCAGGCGCGTCGCCGGCCTGCTGCTCGACCAAGACCTTCACCAGGTCGAGCACCGTCTCGGGCGCGTCCTGCCAGGTCGGCTGCGAAGCGAGGATCGGGCTGACCGTCTCACGGTGCCCGTACTCGGCGAGGAACGCGTCCAGGGCGGTCTGGAAGTCCGCGAACCGCTGGTCCGTACGCAGTGCGTCGCGCAGCTCGGTGGTGTCGAGGTCCGCGAACGCCTGCCGCAGCTGCGAATCGGCGCGCACCTGGGCGGCCAGCTCGTCGAGCGCGTCGTTGGTCTGCGACGTGGTGGTCGGCGAGATGAGCAGGTCCGACATCGCGCCCCGGAAGCCGAACAGCATGAGCGCCAGCCGCAGCCGCAGCAGCGCGACGCCGGCCGACGGCAGGTAGTCGATGCGCAGCACCGTGACGTACTCGACGAGCGCCAGCGCCTCGCGGACCATGCCGACGAGCTGCCGCCACGGCAGCGCCCGGACGTCGCGACCGGCCAGCTCCGCCTTGCACTCCAGGTACTCGGCGTACCGCGGGTCGCGCATCCAGGCCGCCGAGTCGTACCGCCTGGCCCTGCGCAGCAGCAGGAACGGCGCGGCGAGCGTCTTGGGGCTCGGGTGCGGCTGCGGCGGCACGATCCGGTACACCACGCCGTCCTCCTCGTACAGGGCGGACAGCAGATCCATCCTTATGTTCAGGCTGGCGAAGACCCGGTTCATCATGCCCAGCGGCCCGTGCACCATCCACGTGGTCACGTCCAGCGGGTACGGGCGCACCGGCAGGTAGTCGAGCAGGATGGTGCCGGCCCGCCGCTGCACCCGGTTGAGCCGCAGCGGCGGTGGCGGCAGCGCGGTCATCGGGCGGGCCTGCAGCAGGTAGACCTGCCCACCCACCACCGCCCACTCGGTGTCCTGCGGACGGCCGAAGTGCGCCTCCACACCCACGCCTAGCTTCGCCAGCTCGCGCAGCACTGCATCGGGCAGCCGCTGCGCCTCCGCGCTGGCGGACTCGTCGTGTGTGACGCCACCGTCGGCCGCAGTGCGGATGACGACCTCCGCGCGGCCAGGCGTCCACTCCTGCACCGCTCCGCCTCGGTCGAGTACGTAGTGGTCGGGGGTGACCAGCCCGGAGACGACCGCCTCGCCGAGGCCTGTGCTCGCGTCCACGACCAGTTCGCCGCGCTCCCCCGTCACCGGGTTGGCGGTGAACAGCACGCCCGCGGTGTCCGCGTCCACCATCGCCTGCACGACCACGGCGATCCGCACGGCGTGTTGGTCGACGCCGCGTCGCTCGCGGTACGCGATCGCGCGGTCGGTCCACAGCGACGCCCAGCAGTCGGCCACCGCCGCAAGCAGGGCGTCCTCGCCGTTGACGTTCAGGTAGGTGTCCTGCTGCCCGGCGAACGCCGCGCCCGGCAGGTCCTCGGCGGTCGCGCTCGACCGTACGGCGACCGGCCCGCCACCGAGCTCCGCGTAGCCCGCGCGGACGGCCTCGCGTACCTCGTCAGGGACCGCCGCGGCGGCGAAGGCCGCCCGGATGCCGGCACCGTCGTGCTCGCCCGCGGCCAGCCGGTCGGCGATCGCGCAGGCCAGGCCGGCCCGCTCGACGACCAGCGCGTAGGCCTCGGTGGTGACCACGAAACCACCGGGCACAGGGAAGCCCTGCCGTACCAGCTCCCCGAGGTTGGCGGCCTTGCCGCCGGCCAGCTCGAGGTCGTCGCGGCCGAACGCGGCCAGCCCTGCGACGAGCGGACCGTCGCTGCCGGCATCGCGACCCGCTACCTGGTGCGCGTGGATCTCAGTCATGACGCTCGGCCTCCTTGGCTTCCTTCGAGTCGACGTGGGCAGTAGTACGCAGCGGTCGGGCTGGCAGCAGCAGGGTGAGGAGGAACGCCACGGCCATCAGCGGAGCGACGTAGCCGAAGACCGGCGGCACCGCCGCACCGAAGGCGTCGCTGACGACCTCGCGCAGGCCGGTGGGCAGCCGGTCGATCGCCTTCGGCGACAGCCCGCCGTCGCCGAGTCGCCGCATGGTAGCCGCGGGCACCCGGTCGGCGAACCGCGAGGTGATCAGCGCACCCACCGCGGCCACCCCGACGGAGCTGCCGATCTGGCGCAGGAACGTCACCGTCGAGGTCGCTGCGCCGAGGTACTGGTACGCGACGGTGTTCTGCACGGCCAGCACCATCACCTGCATCACCAGGCCGACACCGAGGCCGAGCACCAGCATCGCGACGGCGGCGTACCACCGCGAGCTACCGGCGTGCAGCAACGCGAGCATGCCGAGCCCGGCGGTCGCGACGGCCGTGCCGACCACGGGGAACGGCTTGTACTTCCCGTACCTGGTGATCAGCCGACCGGAGCCGGTCATCGTCACCAGCACGCCGGCCATCAGCGCGGTCACCAGCAGGCCGGCCGTGGTGGCCGAGGTGCCGAGCGCGATCTGCAGGAAGGCCGGCACGTAGCTCACCGCACCGAACAGCGCGAACCCGAGCAGGAAGCTCACCGCGACGGGGATGGCGAACGCGCGGTCGCGGAACAGGTGCAGCGGCACGATCGGCTCGGCCGCGACGCGGGCGCTGACCAGCCAGCCGACGATCCCGGCGGCGGTGGCGACGGCGAGCACGGCGAACAGCCAGCCGGGTCGGTCGGACCGGCCGGCCGCGTCGGTGAGCAACACCAGCCCGACGACGGCGAGCGCCAGCGCGGCGGCGCCGCCGTAGTCGACGCGCGGGCGGTGGCTCGGCCTGGGCAGGTGCAGGGTGGCCGTCACGGTCAGCAGCGCGAGCACGCCGATCCCCGGGTACAGCCAGAAGATCCACCGCCAGGTGAGCTGGTCCACGAAGAAGCCCCCGACCAGCGGGCCGGCGACCGCCGCGACCACGTACGCGCCGCCGATGATGCCGAGGACCCGGCCGCGTTCGCGCGGGCTGACGATCTCGCCGATGATCGCCTGGGCGCCGATCATCAGGCCGCCACCGCCGACGCCCTGCACCACGCGCGCGGCCACCAGGGTCGGCATCGAGGTGGCGAACGCGCACCCGACCGCGCCGAGCACGAAGATGCCGATCGCGACCTGCATCACCGGCTTGCGCCCGAACAGGTCGCCGAGCTTGCCGTAGAGCGGCATCACCACGGTAGCGGCCACCAGGTAGCCGGTGACGACCGCGGGCATCTGCTCGATCCCGCCGAGGTCCGCGGCGACGGCCGGCAGCGCCGGCGCCATGATCGTCTGGTCGAGCGCGCCGAGGAACATGGCGAGCATCAGGCCGGGCAACACAGCGCCGAGCCGCGGGCCGGCCACACCCGGACTGCCCGCGACGCCTGCCTCGGCCGGTCGACGCACCATGCCCCCCCTTAGAGAACGTACCGTTCCCTAAGAAGGGTACTCTTCGACGTTAAGAAACGCAACGTTTACTATCTGGTCGTACGGCGTTCGCCAGCGCAGTGCCCGCGCATCACCGGCCCCGGCCGGGGTATGCTTAGCAGTCGAAGGCGCAGAGTGCTAGCGCCCAGAACGTACGAGGAGGGCCCTGTGCCGACTTACGCCTACGCGTGTGCCGACTGCACCGAGCAGCTCGAGGTCGTCCAGCGGATCACGGACGACGCACTGACCCAGTGCCCCACGTGTGGCGGTGGTCTCCGCAAGGTGTTCCAGCCGGTCGGCGTCGTGTTCAAGGGGTCGGGCTTCTACCGCAACGACAGCCGGTCCACGACCAAGACCAACGGTTCCTCGAAGAACAGCGGCGACAAGGACTCGGGCAAGACGTCGAGCAACGAGTCGAGCAGCTCGTCCGGTTCGAATGAGAGCTCCGGCTCGTCAAGCTCGTCCAGCAGCAGCTCGGACAGCTCGAGCTCGTCCACCAGCAGCACGACGAGCACCAGCAAGGCCGCTGCCAGCTAGTCGCGTCCTAGTCGCGAAATCGGGCTGTGGACGGCCCGCCGGCGACCGGTTGGCTCCGCTACCGTCTCCGGCATGACGACAGCGAACACTCCCGTGGCCGACGTCGGTGTCATCGGCGGCACCGGCTTCTACACCCTGCTCGAGGACGCCACCGAGACGACCGTCGACACCCCGTTCGGCGCGCCGAGTGACCCGATCACCGTAGGCACGGTCGGCGGCCGGCGGGTCGCGTTCGTCCCCAGGCACGGCCGTGACCACCGGTTCCCGCCGCACAAGATCCCCGCACGCGCGAACCTGTGGGCACTGCGGTCGCTTGGCGTACGCCAGGTGCTGGCGCCAGCGGCGGTCGGCTCGCTGCGGCCGGAGCTCGGCCCCGGCACCCTGGTGGTTCCCGACCAGCTCGTCGACCGTACGTCCGGCCGGGAGTCCACCTTCTACGGCGAGGGCGGCGCCGTGCACGTGTCGTTCGCCGACCCGTACTGCCCTGCCGGTCGGGCGGCCGCGCTCGGCGCGGCGCGCGGGGTGGCCTGGGAACCCGTCGACGGCGGTGCACTCGTCATCATCGAAGGGCCGCGGTTCTCCAGCCGGGCCGAGTCGCAGTGGCACGCGGCGCAGGGCTGGTCCATCGTCGGCATGACGTCGCTGCCCGAGGCGGCGCTCGCCCGCGAGCTCGCGCTCTGCTACACCGGCCTCGCCCTGGTCACTGACCTGGATGCCGGCGTGGAAACCGGCACCGGCGTCACCCAGGCGGAGGTCTTCCGCGCGTTCGAGAAGAACGTGGGCCGGCTGCGGGAGCTGGTACTCGGCGTCGTCACCGCATTGCCGGCCGAGCGCGACTGCCCGTGCGCCGACGCACTCGCCGGCATCCAGCTGCCGTTCGAGCTGCCGTAGGGAACGCCATGGCGAAGCGTGCCACCGCGCGCCAGTGGCGCCGGGCGGTGAGCAGACACCGGCGGCTGCTGGCCGCCGTGCTGGCTGCGGCCGCGATGACGGCGGCGCTCACCGCACTGCGCCCGGCCGCGGACCCCACCGTCGACGTACCCGTCGCCGCGAAAGACCTGGCCGCCGGGGCGCGGTTGCACGCCGCCGACCTGGACGTACGGGCCCTGCCGGCCGCCGCCGTGCCCGCCGCCGCCCGGACCGACACCGCGCAGCTCGTCGGGCAGGTGCTCGCCGGCCCGATCCGCAAGGGCGAGTCGTTCACCGACGTCCGGCTGGTCGGCGCGTCGTCCGTCGCCGGTTACGGCAAGGGCACCGTGGGCACGCCGGTACGCATCGCGGACCCCGGCGTCGCGGCCCTGCTGCACCCAGGCTCGGTCATCGACGTCCTCGCCGTCCCGACCGCCGGCGGGCTGGAGGCGACCGGCCCGGCGAAGGTGGTGGCCAGCAAGGTGCGCGTGCTCGCGGTGCCGGAGACCAGCAACACCGACAGCGGCAACGGCACCCTCATCGTCGTAGCCGCCACCCAAACCCAGGCGAAGCAGCTAACCCGCAACGCCGCCGACACCCGACTCTCGATCACCCTCCACGGCCGCTGAATCCCTGCACGCCACCGGCCAGCCCCAGCCGCCTGAAGATCGGCCGCGCGGACCCTCCGCGCCGCGGACCGACCACCCCGCCAGCGGCAGCAGCGGCATCCCGCCGCCGGACCGACCACCCCACCAGCGACAGCCAACGGCACCGCCATCGCGGCCACCACCACCCGGACGCCGCCGAACCAGCCCACCCACAGCACCACCAACGACCCTCGATCACCCTCCACGGCCGATGAATCCCTGGACGCCACCAGGCACCACCCGGCCGCCGGAATATGGGCAGCCAGCCGAGTGCGCGGACCCTCTTGCCGGCGACCGACCACGCAGCAGCCGAGCGCAGATGCCCGCCGGCGGAACCTGGACCACGCCACCGGCGGCAGCAATAACACCACGCAGCAGCCGAATGCAGATGCCCGCCGGCGGAACCTGGACCACGCCACCGGCGGCAGCAATAACACCACGCAGCAGCCGAATGCAGATGCCCGCCGGCGGAACCTGGACCACGCCACCAGCGGCAGCAATAACACCACGCAGCAACCGAGCGCGAATGCCCCGCCGGCGGAACCTGGACCACGCCACCAGCGGCAGCAATAACACCACGCAGCAACCGAGCGCGAATACCCGCCGGCGGAACCTGGACCACGCCACCAGCGGCAGCGATGGCACCCATCGCGGCCGCCGCTCCCAGGCCCAGCCGAACCAGCGCAGTGCCGCCGACGCCAGGTGCGGGCGCCGTACACGGTCGGTGAGTCATCTCGTTGTTGCTGTGCGCCATCTTCGCCGGTGGAGGGACCGGTTATGGTCGGTCTCGCACAGGACGACAACGAGAAAGGGTAGGTATGAAGGGTTTCCGCGACTTCATCATGCGCGGCAACGTCGTCGACATGGCCGTAGGCATCGTGATCGGTGCGGCGTTCGGCGCGGTCGTGACAGCACTCGTGGACGGGTTCATCGACCCATTGATCAAGGTCTTCACCGGCGGTGGTGAGGCCGGTGGCCGGTTCATGGTGAACGGCGTGCCGTTCAACTACGGCGCGTTCATCTCCGCGATCGTCTACTTCTTGCTGGTCGCGGCGGTGGTCTACTTCCTCATCGTGCTGCCCGTCAACAAGCTGCGCGAGCGCGTTCAGCGGGGCGAGTCGCCCGCCGAACCGGCCGAGGACGTCCAGCTCCTCATGGAGATCCGCGACGAGCTCAAGCACCAGCGCGAGCAGTCCGCCCCCTGACGCCCATCGCACCAGCCGCCCCGACCCTGCACCCCAACCTCGGACCCATCGTGGAGGTGGTCGGGCGGCGCTAGGTGGCCGTGACCGGGCCACCAGCACCCACGCCGCACCTAGATGGTTGATTCCTTGGTCAGTGGTCGTAGGCGGTTAGTGATCGTTTGCTGGTGACAACGCCGGTGGTCCAGTTGGTCCAGATGCCGGAGGTGAGGGCGAGGAGTCGCTGGGCGATGCGGGTGAAGACTCCGGT